>NZ_JBEYTM010000065.1:0-42554 GCF_040643055.1 Streptomyces sp. NPDC047515 | reverse complement strand
CTCCTCAGACAACACCAGCTCGGCCATCGGCCGCCCCATCTTCGCCATGGAAGCAGTCTACTTATTCAACGAATTCTCGGCGCAGGACACTAGGCGTCGCGTTCCTCACCGGGACGCTCGTCATGGGCGACACCCTGCGCGCGAGCTTCGACACCATGTTCGGCAACGCGACCGCCGGAACCGACGCCGTGGTGCGCGGCTCCCATGTGGTCACCGTCGCCGGTGAGTCCCAGGGCACCCGGCAACCGGTGAACACCGCACTCGTGAAGAGGATCGAGCGGATCCCCGGGGTCGCCGCGGCGGCGCCCGACATCCAGGGCGCCGGTCAGCTCATCGGCTCCGACGGCACACCCGTCGGAGGCCAGGGGCCGCCCACCCTGGCCGGCAACTGGATCGACGACCCGAAGCTCAACCCGTACCGCCTCGCCGCCGGGCGCGCCCCGTCCGCGCCCGGTGAGGCCGTCGTCAACCGCGGCACCGCAGTCCGGGGCGGGCTCAGGATCGGCGACACGACCGTGCTGCGCACCCCCGACCCCGTACACGTCAGGATCGTCGGACTGGCCACCTTCGGAGGCCAGGACGGCATGGGGCAGGTCACCTACACCGCGCTGACGCAGGCCGACGCGGAGAAGTACCTCACGCCGAAGCCCGGCGAGGCATCGGCTATTCAGGTGCGCGCGACCCCGGGCACCAGCCAGCAGGAACTCGTCGACGCGCTGCGCCCCGCACTGCCCGGGGGAGTCGAGGCCATCACCGGACAGGCCTCGGCAGCCGAGAACCGGGACATGCTCTCCGGGGCGTTCCTCAGCGTGTTCACTACGCTGCTGCTGGTGTTCTCCGGGATCGTGCTGCTCGTCGCCACCTTCTCCATCCACAACACCTTCGAGATCGTCGTCGCCCAGCGAACCCGCGAGAACGCGCTGTTGCGCGCCCTCGGGGCCGCCCGCCGTCAGGTCGTCGGCGCGACACTCGTCGAGGCGACGGTGGTCGGCGTGATCGCTTCCACGGCCGGTCTGGCCGGTGGCATCGGCATCGCCGCCGGGCTGCAGGCGCTCTTCCCCGCCGTCGGGTTCCCCTTTCCCGAGGGCACACTGGCGATCGGCGCGGTGTCCCTGCTGCTACCGCTCGCCGTCGGCGCCCTCGTCTGTCTCGGCTCCGCCCTCCTGCCCGCCGTCCGGGCCGGACGCACCGCCCCGCTCGCCGCCCTGCGCGAGAGCGCCGTCGACGACTCCGCGGCCTCCCGGTCGCGCGCCCTCGCCGGGGCCGTGCTTCTGTTGGTCTCCGTCGGCACCATCCTGACCGGTGTGTCGGGCGATCCGTCCGTCTGGCCGGCAGCCATCGGCGCGGTGCTGGCAGTCGCCGCGTTCGTGGTGCTCGGACCCGTCGCCTCCTCGTACGGCGTACGGATCCTCGGCGCGCCGCTCGACCGGCTGCGCGGCGTCACGGGCCGACTGGCCAGGCGCAATGCCCTGCGCAGCCCCCGGCGGACCGCCTCCACCGCGACCGCGCTGATGATCGGCGTCGCCGTGGTCTCGCTCTTCACCGTCTTCGGCGCCTCGCTGAAGACGACCATGAACCGGACGGTGGACCGGTCCTTCGCGGGCGACGTGGCCATCAGCGCTCCCGCCTTCGGCGCGGGCGGCAGCGGCCTCAGCCCCCGGCTCGCCCCGGCGGTCGACCGGCTGCCGGAGGTCGCGACCGCCGTCGGCCTCGGCAAAGGCGTCGCAGAGGTCGACGGCGCGGGACGCGCCCTGACCGTCACCGACCCGGCCGCGCTCGGCAAGGTCTTCGACCTCGGGCCGGTCGAGGGGTCGCTGAAGGACCTGGGCGCGAACGGGATCGCCGTGTCCGGCACCGAGGCCGCCGAGCGCGGACTGCGCACCGGCTCCACCGCACGGCTCGCCTTCGCCGACGGCACGCAGCGGAACTTCACGGTCCGTGCCGTCTACGCCCGGTCGGAACTCGCGGGCGACTATGTCATCACCCGTCAGGCCTGGGCCCCGCACCGCGCGCAGGATTCCGACTCGCTGATCGCCGTCTCCTTCGCGCCCGGCGTGTCCACCGCCGACGGCAAGGAGGCGGTCACCAGGACCGCGGCGGCGTACGGCAACCCGGACGTACAGACCCGCAGCGAGTACGCGCAGTCCTCGGCGGGCGGCATCGACATGATGCTCACCCTGGTCTACGCCCTGCTGGCGCTCGCCGTACTGATCGCCCTGCTGGGCATCGCCAACACGCTCACCCTGGCCCTCCACGAACGCACCAGGGAACTGGGCCTGTTGCGGGCCGTCGGGCAGACCCGGAGCCAGCTGCGGTCCATGGTCCGCTGGGAGTCCGTCCTGGTCGCGGCGTTCGGCACGGCGGGCGGCCTGCTGCTGGGCGGCTTCCTCGGCTGGGTGCTGGTCAAGGCGTCCGCTTCCGCGGGCGGCGCGTCCCTCGCCTTCGCGCTGCCGCCGCTGCGGCTCCTGGTGGTCGCCCTCGTCGGGATCGCGGCCGGGGCGCTGGCGGGCATGCGGCCGGCCCGCCGGGCGGCCCGTCTGGACGTGCTTCGAGCGGTCGCCGCCGAGTAGCGCACTCCGCCGCCGGAACGGCACGGCGGAAGGAGGAGCGGGGGGGGGGGGGGGGGCCCCCCCCCCCCCCCGCGGGCGGCCCCCCCCCCCCCCCGCCCGGGGGGGGGGGGGGGGGGGCCCCCGCCCCCCCCCCCGCTCCTCCTTCCTTCCGCTACCCGACCACCGCCGACCGGGCGGCGGACGGTGTGGCACTCTCCAGGTACACGACGGCGTCCGGCTCGAACGGCCCGTCAGTCGTCGCCCCGTACACCGGGTGGTGCGGCTGCGCGGCGAACAGGGGAGGTGCCGGAAGCGTGAACCAGACGACCTTCCCGGCCCCGCCGCTCGGGCGCACCCCCCAGCTCTCGCTGACCGCGGCGATCAGGGCGAGCCCGCGCCCCGACGTACTGGACGCGGTGGCCTCGCGCACGGTCGGCAGCCGGGGGTCGTGATCATGGACGGACACCGTCAGCCGTTCCAGCAGCAGCTCGATCTCGACGGTGCATGACTTGTCCGGCTGGGCATGCCGGTGGACGTTGGTCAGCAGTTCGGTGACGCCGAGCGCCGCATGGTCGATCAAAGGATCGAGATGCCAGTAGCGCAGCTGCGCCGAAACGATTCTGCGGACCTGACCGATCCGCGACGGCAGGGCCTGGAGCTCCACCGTGCAGTGCCTGCTTGGCTCGCTGATCACGGCTGCGACTCCCCGAAATAGGTCCGGAAGAAGACGGAGGAACGGATCCAGCAGACATCCAGCTGCTGATTCCGGTCCGACGGTGCGGATCCGAGTGTCACCGCCGGTAAACCATGAGTGACGTGTGACCAATGTCGCTCAGGGGTCACGGGTCCGCAACTCGCGGCGTCTCCGCCCGGCGGCGCCGCTCCGTCAGATCATCCGGCTGCCCGCACTGCGCAGCGTTTCGAGGAACCTGCGTGCGGGCCCCGCCGTGTCCGGACCGTGATTGCGCTGCCCCATCGTCAGCCGGTATCGCGTCCCGTTGAGACGTGCCACGGTCGCACCGGCCCCGGCGAACCACGGCCTGCCCGCACTGACCGCCACCACCGGGGCGCTGTCGATCTCCCGTCCGTAGCTGGTCAGCAGGGCCAGCCTGCCGTCCTTGACGATCACCTGCCCGGCCGTGGTGAGCGAGCGGGCCCACCGCTCGATCCGTACCCCCGTCGCGCTGAACTCCGTTTCCGGCATGGCCGCTTCGCCCCCTTCGTCATGTCTCTGATGGGCAGTCTGCACAACCCGGGAGCGGCGCGCCAGGCCGCGTGACGGCGCAATGTCACGGCCGCCCGGTCCATCGAGGCCAAGGCGGGGCTATGGGACATCAAAGTGAACGTTTCTGCAGGTAGGGGGATTATCGTTGACGGGCAGAGTCCGGTGACACGAGGAGGAACGCGCTGATGGGCACCAGTGAGCACACACATGAAGGCCGGGCCGCGGCGACCATCGACATCGACCGTTCCGACCCCGAGTACCGGGCCTGGCTCAACGAGGCCGTACGCAAGGTCCAGGCCGACGCCAACCGCTCCGCGGACACCCATCTGCTGCGATTCCCGCTCCCCGAGGCATGGGGTATCGACCTCTACCTCAAGGACGAGTCGACGCACCCCACCGGCAGCCTCAAGCACCGGCTGGCCCGCTCGCTCTTCCTCTACGGGCTCTGCAACGGCTGGATCCGGCCCGGCAAGCCGGTGATCGAGGCGTCCAGTGGATCGACGGCCGTCTCGGAGGCGTACTTCGCCAAGCTGATCGGTGTGCCGTTCATCGCGGTGATGCCCCGCACCACCAGCCCCGAGAAATGCCGGCTTATCGAATTCCACGGCGGCCGCTGCCACTTCGTCGACGATTCGCGAAGGCTGTACGAGGAGTCGGCCATGCTGGCCGCCGACACCGGCGGTCACTACATGGACCAGTTCACCTACGCCGAACGGGCCACCGACTGGCGCGGCAACAACAACATCGCGGAGTCGATCTACCAGCAGTTGAGGCTGGAGCGTTTCCCGGAGCCGACGTGGATCGTGGCCACGGCCGGGACCGGGGGCACCTCGGCGACCATCGCCCGCTATGTGCACTACATGCAGTTCGACACCAGGATCTGTGTGCCCGACCCGGAGAACTCCTGTTTCTTCGACGGGTGGACCCACCACGACCCCCTCGCCACCAGCGACTGCGGCTCCCGGATCGAGGGCATCGGCAGGCCCCGGATGGAGCCGAGCTTCGTGCCCGGGGCCATCGACCGGATGATGAAGGTGCCGGATGCGGCCAGCGTCGCCGCCGTACGCGCCCTGGAGAAGGCCATCGGCCGGAAGGCGGGCGGCTCCACCGGCACCGGGCTGTGGAGCGCGTTCAAACTGGTCGCGGAAATGGTCGGGCAGGGCGCCACCGGCAGCATCGTCACCCTGATCTGCGACCCCGGCGACCGCTACCTCGACAAGTACTACTCCGACAGCTGGCTCGCCGCACAGGGCCTGGACATCGCCCCGTACACGCAGACCATCGACTCCTTCCTGCGCAGCGGTGACTGGCCCGGATAGCCGACGGAACGGGGTCCGCGCGGTCCACGGCCGCTTTCAGGCCGTGGGCCCGGCCAGCTGCCCGTCGAGCGCGCGCACCGCGTCCCGGAACGCCCGTCCCATCCCCGACCGGCCCAGCCGCAGCGCGAACCGGAAGAGTGCGGAACCGTCCGCGGCGAACGTCCACCGCACCCGCGTCCCGGTCCCGGCGGGGGTGAGCCGCCACTCCTCCAACAGCGCCCGCGGACCAGGGGCGTTGGACTCGTCGACCCGGTAGGCGTACCGCTTTCCCGGCTCCGTCGCGAGGATCGTCTCGCGCAGCACCGTGCCCCCCTTGAGGCGGACCTCGCGCCCCGTGCCCGCCCGGGTGGGCCGGGCCGCCGTCACCGAGGTGAACCAACTCGGCCAGCCCGCCACGTCGTCCGCGAGCGCACGGTAGACCGCCTCCGGCGGGGCGGAGACCTCGGCGGCGAAGACCAGTCGCAGTGGAGCGGACTCGACGAAGTCGAGTTCCACGGAACGGAGTCGGCGGAACACGGATCGCACCTCCCGTGCGGTCGGCAGCGGACGGTTCGCGCACACCATAGCTGGCGTATCGTCAGATGTCCTGGCACGCACGGGAGTTACGCGGCGCCGCATCATGTCCCGGTACGCCATGACGTCCGGGCCGCCGATGTCGAACGTGCGGTTCACCTCGGCCGGCAGGCGCGCGCAGCCGACGAGATTCCGCACGACGTCCCGTACCGCGATCGGCTGGATCGACGTGCGCACCCAGCTCGGGTGATCATCACCGGCAGCCGTTCGGTGAGATGGCGCAGAATCTCGAACGAGGCCGAGCCCGATCCGATGACGACCGCGGCCCGCAGTACAGCCGTCGGCACCCCGGAATCCAGCAGGATGCGCCCCACCTCGGCCCGCGACCGCAGATGCGGTGACAGTTCCCGCTCGGGCACCCCGGCCGGGGTGAGTCCACCGAGGTACACGATCCGGCCGACTCCCGCGGCCCGTGCCTGCTCGCCGAAGATCCGGGCCGCCTCCCGGCCCTTCTCCTCGAACCCCGGTCCGGAGCCGAGCGCGTGCACCAGGTAGGAGGCCACGTCCATGTCCCGCATCGCCGCGCGCACCGAAGCGGCGTCGAAGACATCCCCCTCGGTCACCTCGACCCTGTCCGCCCACGGGTGGTCACGCAGCTTCCGCGGGGTCCTGGCCAGCGCGCGCACCCGGTGACCGGCGTCCAGGAGTGCGGGTACCAGCCTGCCGCCGATGTACCCGGAGGCACCGGTCACCAGGCAACGCAGCGGCGTGTCATCGGAGGATTCGCTCACCGGCCGAGTCTTCCACCGGATCGCCGCAGGGGGGCCCGGTGGATCACTCCGAACGGCGGCACACGGGTCACCCGACCATGCCGGGCCACGGAAACGGACCGGCCGGACGGTCCAGCATGCCGTCGAGCACCCGGCCGAAGACCCGGCGACCCGCCGCGGCGACCAACGGATCGACCCACCGCGGCAGTAGCCGGACACTCAGTTCCTCCACCCACACCACATGAGACCCGGAGTCCGTCGGATACACGTCGATCGACGCCCGCCCCAGCACCAGCGAACCGCGTTTCGCCAGCCGGCACAGCCCCGCCCGGCCGGCGGCGGGCGGGGTCCACCGCACCACTTCCATCGGGTCGTCGAACCCCAGCGCACCCACACCCGTACGCGCCACGAAGACGGTCCCCGTCCCGGTCGGCGGCCCCGTGCGGACGGTGATCGTGGTCAGCGGGACGTGCGCTGCGTGCCGTTCCCAGTCCGTCACCCGGCGCCAGGCCTCGGCCGCGGGAAGATGCGTGAAGCGCTCGATCCGGAAGACGGCCACGGCACGATGCTAAGGGCTGCCCCGTAATCCCTGGTGGATCAGCGTGCGGCGTCGGATGCGGTGCATCGTAAGGCGGAGGGACGTCCGCATACTGGATGTATGCGGATGTTCCGACAACGCGGCGAGGTGCCGTAGCCGTCGTCGTGCGCCCGCCAGGAATTACGGGACAGCCCTTGGGCCGTGCGCCGCCCGGTCCGAACGGAGCGGAAGCGACACACCGCCCGGTGCCTCAGGAGTCGCCGTCCTCGATCCGGCCCGTCACGAGCAGGCCCGGCAGGTGCTCCTCGATCTCCTCGCGGGCAGCGGCCGACAGACCCGCGTCCGTCACGAACGTGTCCACCTGCGACAGAGTGGCGAACGAACTCAGGCCCACCGTGCCCCATTTGGTGTGGTCGGCGACCACCACCACACGACGCGCCGACTGGACGAAACGGCGGTTGGTCTCGGCCTCCGCCAGATTCGGCGTCGACAGACCCGCCTCCACCGAGATCCCGTGCACCCCGAGGAACAGCACATCGAAGTGGAGCGAGGCGATCGCCTGATCGGCGACCGGACCGACCAGCGAGTCCGACGGAGTCCGTACCCCGCCGGTGAGCACCACCGTGGCGGCCCCGGTCCGCACCCCACCCGCGGCCCCGGACCGCTGCGCGGAGTGGAACACATCCGCGACCCGCACCGAGTTGGTGACCACGGTCAGATCCGGTACGTCCAGCAACTGCTGGGCGAGCGCGTACGTCGTCGTACCGCCGGAGAGCGCGATGGCGCTGCCGGGCACGGCCATCGCCGCTGCCGCCCGCGCGATGTCCTCCTTGGCGGTCAGCTCCAGAGCCGACTTGGCCTCGAAGCCGGGCTCGTGCGTACTGGCCTCGACCACCGGAACGGCCCCGCCGTGGACCTTCTCGATCAGACCCTGGCGGGCCAGCGCGTCCAGATCCCGGCGGACGGTCATGTCGGAGACGCTCAGCTTGCGGGTCAGCTCATTGACCCGCACCCCGCCACGCCTGCGCACCTCGTCGAGGATCAGGGCGCGCCGCTGCTCCGCGAGCAGGTTCTGATTCTCGCTCAACGCCGGTCCTTCCCTCTGGCCGCGCGACAGTCTCTCTTCGGACGGGGTCATCCTGCCACGCGGTGTCGTCGGCCGTCGCACGGGGGAGATTCCGTGAGAGCGGTGCGTACACCGGCCCGCTTCCACGATTCTGGTGACCGTGCATCAGCACACCCCCCACGACCGAGAGAGCGAGTCACTCCAGTGCCACCTGCCACCCAGGCCCCGCAGAGCAATCCGGGGCCCGCGCTGGAACTGCTGGTCCACGGCGTGGGCGGAGCCACGCCCCAGGAGATGCTCGACGATCCACGTACGGTCCGGGTCACCGGCGACGCCACCGCCGCCATCTACCGGCGGGCCGACGACATGGACGCCGAGCAGCACCCGGAGCGGTACCGCGACCGGCCCATCGCCGAGGCCTACTGCTGGTCCAACCTCACCTCCGGCAACGGCTCCCGCGCCCTTTGGCTGCTGCTGCTCCCGTTCATGGTCGTCAACCTCGCCCACTGGATGCGCCCCACCGCCCGCGCACGTACCCGCGCGGTACGCCTGTACGGCGTCGTCGTCCGGCTCGTCGCGCTCAGCCTCACCGTCCTGCTGACCGCGGCGGCCTGCGAGGTCGCGCTCGACCTGACGGCCTGGCAGTGCGCCGGCGTACCGGACTGCTCGAACCAGCGGTCCTGGCTCGGCTTCCTGTCGACCGCGCAGGGCGGCTGGTGGTCCCAGCCGGGCCGACGGCTCGCCCTGGCCTCGCTGGTGCCCACGGCCGTGGTGGGGCTGCTCTGGTTCCTGTCGAACCGGACCTGGAGCGCGTACGAGTCACAGCGCCCGCTGACCGGGCCCGAACCGGATGACGTCGACCCGGAGGCCGGACAGGACCTGAGTACGTCCGGCACCGTCCCCGGCCCTCGGCCGGCCCTCGGCCGGCCCGGATTCTGGTACGGCCGCCGTCTGGTCGCCCGGCTGCGAGCCGCCCACACCGCCGCCGGATTCCTGACCGTCGCCGCGTCGGTCGCAGGCGCCGCGGCCCGCCACGACCGCGCCGTCAGCGGCCCCGTGCCCGGGATACTCGGCCGGCTGATCGAGACGGCACTGGTCCTGGGCGCGCTCGTGGTGCTCTGGGTCGTGTGCCGCCGCGGCCGGAGCGAACGGCGTCTCGACAACCGGCTCGACCAGGCACTCATCACCTATCTGCCCGGCGCCGCGCTCGCGCTGCTCGTCCTCGCCGCGGTGTACGCGTCCTGGTCCCGTCCCGCCTGGGTATCGGCGGGCGCCCTGCCGGGTGACGTCGCCTTCAGCGTCGTCACCCTCGGCCAAGGAGCGCTCGTCGTCGTCCTCGCGGTGGTCTCACTGAGCCTGTACCGCCGCACCCCCGAACCCCGCACCGTCATGTACGGACTCGGCGGACCGGTCGTCGCCATGCTCGCGTGCGCCCTCGGCGGCGTCATGACCGGCGGGGTCGCCCAGCGCGTCGCCGACTGGCTCGACGGATCCGGCACCCCGGGCATGGGCAGGGGCTCCGTCATCGAGGGGCCGCCGGTGCTGCTCAGCTGGCAGGCCTCGGTCATTCCCGTACTTCTGGCGCTCCTGGTGGTTCCCGCCCTCCTGCTGCTGGTACGCACCTGGCTCGCCGCCCGCGCCCTGGAACCCGACATCGACCGGGAGTACGGCCAGGAGCGACCCGACCCCGCCCGGACCCGGCAGATCGCCCGGATCCGGGCCACGGCGGCCCTGACCGACTCCGCACCCTGGATCCTCGGCCCGGTCTCCGGAGCCACGCTGCTGCTCGGCGCGGCGGCCGTCGGCGGGGCCTGGGAGAGCGGTGAGGTGCCCGGCCTGGCGCTCAAGGGCAGCGGCCCGTTCGCCGAGGCCGTGGCCGAAGCGGCCCAGTCCACCGGCTCCTGGATGATCGGATTCGGATTCATACTCTTCGTCACCTGGGGGCGGCGCGCCTACCGCGACGCCTCCGCGCGGCGCACCATCGGCATCCTCTGGGACGTCGGCACGTTCTGGCCGCGCGCCGCGCACCCCTTCGCTCCGCCCTGCTACGCCGAGCGCGCCGTCCCCGATCTGGCGTCACGGATGTCCGGCTGGACCGGACTGACCGGTGGCCGGCTCGTCATCTCCGGCCACTCCCAGGGCAGCGTCCTCGCGGCCTCCGCGGTCTGGCAACTGCCCGTCGAGACCCGTGGCCGGGTCGCGCTGCTCACCTACGGCTCTCCGATCGAGCGGTTGTACGGGCGTTGGTTCCCGGCCTACTTCGGCCCCGTACCACTGCACGGGCTGCACCGGTCCGTGCGCTGCTGGCGCAACCTGTGGCGGGCCACCGACCCGATCGGCGGCATGGTCAGGCTCGACGAGGGACCGGGGCCCGAGGTGGACCGGGGGCCGCTGAAGGATCCGCTGGTCTACGGCCGGACCCCCGAACATCCACTGCCCGAACCCGTTCTGGGGCACTCGGACTATCAGGCGGACCCGGTCTTCGCGGAGGAACGCGCAGCGCTGCTGGACCGGCTCGCCCCGGTCCTGCCCCGCCAGGCCGACGGGGCACAGGCCCCGAAGGCCCCACGGTCTCAGGGGAGCTCCGGCAGATCCTCCGGGTAGAGCAGGCTGAGGTCGTCCGTGCTCGGCTCGGAGAGCTGGGCGACCCGGCCCGCGTGCCGCTCCACCATCGACTCGAAGGTCTGCCGGGCCGTGCGGCCGTTGCCGAACGCAGGGCCCTTGGGCAGCTCGGTGAAGTACTTCAGCAGTGCCTCCCCGGTCCCGGAGGCCAGACTGTACTCGTGCTCGTCGGCCTGCTGCTCGACGATCCGCAGCAGTTCGGCGGGCTCGTAGTCGCTGAAGGTGATGGTCCGTGAGAAGCGTGACGCCACACCGGGATTGACGGTGAGGAACCGCTCCATCTCATGGGTGTACCCGGCGACGATGACGACCACCGCGTCGCGGTGGTCCTCCATCAGCTTCACGAGCGTGTCGATCGCCTCCCGGCCGAAGTCCCGGCCGGAGTCCTCGGGTGACAGGGCGTACGCTTCGTCGACGAACAACACCCCGCCGCGTGCCCGGTCGAAGGCGTCCTGGGTGCGGATGGCGGTCGAGCCGATGTGCTCACCGACCAGATCGACGCGGGACACCTCGATGAGATGGCCTCGCTCCAGCACTCCGAGCGAGGCGAGGATCTCGCCGTACAGCCGGGCCACGGTGGTCTTGCCGGTGCCGGGGGAGCCGGTGAAGACGAGATGGCGCCGGACCGACGCGGCCTTGAGCCCCGCCTTCTGACGCCGACGGCCGACCTCGATCATGTCGGTGAGGGCGCGCACTTCCCGCTTGACGCTGTCCAGGCCCACCAGCGCGTCCAGTTCCCCGAGGACGGCGTCCGAGGCACGTACCGGCTCGGCGGCGGGCACCGCGGCGGGGGAGGGCTCGACGGCGCGCGGCCTGGGGACCGCGCCGAGCAGCCCGGGGGCCGACTGGGCTGCCGTCAGCACGGCGGGGGCGGGCGGAGCAGGGGTGCGCAGCGCGCTCTCGTCGCTCGTGCAGTCCTCCACGACGGGCCCCGATCCCTGGCCGTCGCCGCCCTCGGCGAACTCGTAGCCACCACGGGCGCACCGCTCCGTGCGGCAGCGGGTCAGCGTCGTACGGCAGCCGTCCATCACATGGAAGCCGTAGCCCTCGCTGCCGGTGACCCGGCAGCTGTGGAAGGTGCCGCGGCCCTCGGCGGAGACGTAGAAACCGGCCTCGGCGGGCGAGGTGACCGTGCAGCGCTCGATCGTCGGATCGGCGCCCTTGGTGACGATCACTCCGGTCTGTGCCGCGTCGACGGTGCAGTTGTTCAGCGTGCCGCCACTGCCGTGATCGCGGAACCAGGCGCCGGTGGACGCCTCGCGGATGCGGCAGTCGTCGAGCTGGGCTGTCGCACCGTCGCTCACCGACACCGCGGTGTTGCGGATCTGGGAGAGATCGCTGTCCACCACGTCGGCGCGCGACCCCCGGTCGAGCACGAAGATCGCGTCCGGTACGTCGTGGACCCGGCAGGAGTCCAGTATCACGGTCGCCCCGTCGCTCACCCAGACCGCCGGGTAGTCTCCCGTGCTGTCGTGGATCTCGCACTGGTTGGCGTCGACACGGGTACCGGGATCCCAGACGGAAAGACCGTTGCGGCCGAACCGGCGGACCGTGGAGCGGGTGAGGGTGAGGACCGAACGGGAACGCAGATCCACCGCGTTCTCCGGGATGTCGTGGATGTCGCAGTCGGCGAGCGTCAGTACGGCGTCGGTGTCGAGGGTGACCCCGTCCGCCGAAGTGCGGTGCACCGTGCAGTCGGTGAGGTGGGCGGTCGCGCGGGCGGTCACCTGTATCCCGCTGCCCTTGATCTCGTACACCTCGCAGCCGACGGCCTCCAGACCACTGCCCTCGCCGGTGATGCTCAGCCCCGCGCCCGACGCGTGGTGGACCCGGCACCGCTCCAGCCGCGGATGCGCACCGTCACGCACCGAGACCCCGGCCTGGCCGGCCGAGACGACCTCGCACTGCTCGAACACCCCGCCCGCCCCGTCGAGTACGGCGATGCCGGCCCCGGCCGGGTTGTCGACCGTGCAGCGGCGCACGGTCGGCCGGGCCGCACCGCGCACCTCGATCCCGGCGGCCGAACGCGTGACGATCCGCAGATCCGCGAGTTCCGGGGCGCCGTCCTCGACGAGCAGCGCCGGAGCCGTCGAGTCCTGGCCCTCTACATGCAGGTCCGAGACGACCGCGGCGGCGCGGACGGTCAACGGCACGCCGTCGACCGGCGCGATCCGAACGGAGCCGACCGAACCCTCGGGGCCGCGCAGGGTCACCGCGCGGTGCAGGACCAGATTCTCCCGGTAGGTGCCCGGCGCGACGGTGAGGACGTCGCCGTCCGCCGCGGCCTCCAGGGCTGCGGTGAGGGAGGCGTATTCGCCTGTGCGGCGCCGCCACCGCGATGTGCCGGTGTGCGTCACCTGGACCGTGCCCTGTGCCATGGCGCTGTTGTGCCCCCGCCTCGTGCGTGTGTGATGCCCGGTCACCGGCCTTCCGGCAGCGGCGAACCCCGGCCCGCCCGCCGAGGAAGGGGGCGGGCCGGTCCACCGTAGCGCGCGCGGCGGGCGGGAGTTGACCCGATCAGCAGCTGATCAGCTGCCGGTTCCGGTTCTGCCCCAGTCGGGACCGGCCGCTGCCCAGGCCCGGTCGATCCGGCTGTACCGCTTCCGCACCATGCGCCAGACGATCAGACGCCGGCTTGCCTCGACCAGTCCGACGGCGAGCAGCATCGCCCCGAACCCGGCCAGCGCGGCATGTGTTCGAGCCGTGGGCGCGTCCATGGGGCGCAGCGCGGGGCGGCCGTCCAGGTCGGTCCAGATCTCCACGACGGCACCGGGACGGGTCTTGCGGGAGAGCGTGTTCACCGTACCGTGGCGGTCCGTGCCGTCCGGGGCCTTCCAGCGTGCCACCACCAGGGTCTGCGGGGCGCGCTCCGAGGACACCTCGGGATCGGTGACGAAATGCGGCGCGTCCGGTGCCCGGCGCACCACGACCGCGGTCGTCGCGCGACGCTGTGCCCGCTGGGTGCGCACCGATTCCTGCAGGACGTCGTCGGTGAGCGCTCCGCACACCCAGCCCAGCGCCGGCGCCGTCAGCACCATGAGCAGCAGCGCGACAAGAGCCACCCACGCCTCGTGCCGGTCGGTGGCGCGGCACAGAGCATTGCGCCGCCAGCGCCACACTCCCGTAACCGCTCGCACAGTCCCGCACCCCCTTCCGTATCCGTCTTAACCCGATACGGCACGCTTCGCGTGCTGAAGCGGCGAAGAGAGAGCAACGTCACCCAGCCCAACGCACGGACCACCCCCGTGAGTTCCCCGTCGAACGTCGTGGCTGACGGTCCGTCCGAGGCGTGCGTGCGCATGGGGCCTCCCGTTCGGATCCGGCTCGATCCGAACGAAAGGCTCTGGGAGGGCCATTCGGCCCGGTGCGGGAACATCGAGGTCGTCGGCGAGTCCCCATGGCTCGACGACGACCTCGACGCGACCGTCGGTGATGACCGGCTCAGTACCCCCGGCCCTGGTGCGGGCGGTTGTACGGGTCCTCGTAAGGAGAGGGGGCCGGGGCGGGCCGCGGTGACGCCGGGCGCATCGCCTCGTACCCGGTGCCGGGCGCGGGCCGCTGCTGCTGCTGCGGCGGATAAGGCGCCTGGTACCCGCCGCGGGCCGCGGTCGGCTGCTGCGGGATGTACGGAGCCGACGCGTGCTGCAGCTGTGCGGGCTGCATCGGTGCGTAACCCTGCTGCGCAGGCTGCGGGTAGCCGTACGAGGGGTTGGGCTGGGAAGGGGCCGCGGGAAGAGCCGGCAGCGCTGCCGGGAGAGCCGGCAGATAGCTGTTGCCGGTGTCGTAGGCGGCAGGCACTCGGATCGGAGCGATCTGAGGGGTGCCCCGCTCCGCGACCAGGGAGTCGTAGATCGGAGTGTCGGGGAACGACGGGGCGGCGTAGTAGCCGCCGCCGTAGGTGGAGCGAGGGGAGGTCATGACACCTAAGTTAAGCCCACGATGTGCTGGTTGGGGAGTCCCAATCTTGGGGTCATCCGTTTTACGCTTGTTCTGTCCGCCCGACATGCCAAAAAATCGTCAGAGCTTCCGTTAACAGTGGGGGGCTTTTCCGTTGTAGGGCCCCTGGTTAACGAGAAGTGGCGGATGGGCTACAAAGGCCGGCACCCGCGCGGCACTCGCCAGGACGGAGGGCTTCGGCCCCGAGCTCCTGGAACCTTACGACCATCAGGAGATCGACAACGGCAACCGCGGCCTGCGTCCGTCTCCACCTCATCCCCGACCTCGGCACTCGCCCGAGTCACGGTCGAGGGCGTACGCACCTTCCTCGACCGGCTCCACACCACCTGCCGACGCTGCGCCCAGGGACTGGTCACCGAACGGAAGGGGTGCCGGGCGATTTGGCCAGTGCTCCTGACAGTGAACACTCTCGGGGAGCTGGTTCTCAAGAGGGCGTGCGGCCGTGTCGGCCCACTCTCCCGCCCGGTGCGGCCGTCCACCGCTGGCACGGATTCTCAAATGGTCAGCGGGGAAGTAGTCGTAGCGAGGGGCCCTGACCCAGGAGTGCTTCTCGGCGTCCGCGAACTCCTTCTGTGGGGGGACATGCTCGACCCGGTCCTGTTCCTGCAGGACGAGGAATTCGCATTTCTGGCCCTGCGCCGTGATGGTCAAGTGCGGTGGGCCGCTTCGCCGCGGAACAGGCGAGTGGGCCGGGGCCGTGTACGCGCGTGCCTCGATGCCGGATGCGGCTCGGTGAGCGACCACGCGGATCGGCAGTCCTCGGCCAGGGGATCGAGTACCGGCTCAGCCATGCGGCGAATTCCGGGAGTTGAGGGGCCCCGCGGGGGTCCTCTGGTCCTGGACGAAGTCCCGCAGCCGCAGGTTCTGACCGATCGTCCCGGGCTTCGGGCGGGGCATCGGCGCGGGCCTGGGCCGCGTACGGGCGGTACTGGCCGTCGATGGGTGACGGTTGCGGCGGATCTCCCGGCTGGCCGTGGACGGCTGCGGCCGAGCCCGACGGCTGTCGCACGGACCGTGGCCTACTCCTGCAACCGGTCGGCGATGTGCATGCCGTCGGTCTCACGCCGGTCCGGACGGGGCGACACCGCGGTGATCGGCGACGCCCCGTCCCCTGGCGGACACCGGTACGGTCTGACAGCGCCCTGCCGGGGCATACGGAGTGATCTGCCTGGATCACCTGCCTGCTCAGAGCTCGACGGGCAGGTGGCGGGGGCCTCGCAGCATGGCGTTGCGCCGGTAGGGGGGCGGGTCCTGGACGAGGTGTGCGGTGCCGAGGCGGGGGATCAGCGCGCCCAGGGCGATCTGGGCTTCGATGCGGGCGAGCGGTGCGCCGTAGCAGAGGTGGATGCCGCTGCCGAAGCCGAGGTGCTGGTTGTCCGGCCGGGTGGGGTCGAACACGTCGGGGTCGCGGAATCGCTTGGGGTCACGGTTGCCCGAGGCGAGCGCGAGCACCAGAGGTGTGCCCTTGGGGATGGTGGTGCCGGCGACGTCCATGTCGGCGAGGGGGAACCGCTCTCGCATGTGGACCGGGGGCTCGTAGCGCAGCAGCTCCTCCACCGCGCTCGGCAGCAGGTCGGGGTGACGGCGCAGCCGGTCCAGTTGGTCGGGCCGACGCAACAGCGTGAGCACCCCGTTGGTGATGAGGTTGACCGTGGTCTCGTGTCCCGCGATGAGCAGCAGCACGGCGGTGGTGGCGAGTTCCTCGCGGGTGAGCGTTCCGGCCGGGTCATCGTCGTTGACGTATGCGGAGAGCATGTCGTCACCGGGCCGGCCGCGGCGGCGCTCGGCGAGGTCCACGAGGTAGTCGCCCATCCCGGCCAGCGCCTGTCGGCCTGCCCGCAGGCGCTCGGTGGCCTCCTCGCCCGGTCTGATGTCGGCGGATTCGACAATCGTGTCCGACCATCCCCGGAAGAGCGGCTCGTCCTGGCGCGGCACGCCGAGCAGCCGGCAGATGACGGTGACGGGCAGCGGGTAGGCGAAGTCGTCGACGACGTCGATCTGCCGGCGGTCCTGGAGCGCCTCGGACAGTTCCGCGGTGATCCCGGCGATCTCGCCTCGCATGGCGTCGACCCGGCCCGGGCTGTGCGGCGGACCGAAGGGCCGCATCGCCAGGCTGCGCAGTCGCTGGTGCTCGGGGTCGTCGAGCCGGAGGAAGGGCGGCCGCAGCTCCTCCTCGGACAGCCGGCTGCGCGGGACGCTGCGGTTGCGAGGGTCCGCGCTGATGCGCGGGTCGTGGAGCAGGGCGGCGATTTCGTGATAAGTGCCGACCAGGTAGCTGCCGTCCGTCTGCCGTGCCACCCCCGCCTCACGGAGTTCCGCGTACAACGGGTAGGGGTTGGGTCGGTTGGCGTAGTCGGTGATCCGTTCCAGCAGCGTGTCGGCGGTCATGCGGTTGGGCTCCTCGTGGACGGGCGGGACGGTGGGTCAGCCGGTGTGCCGCACCGTGGTGAGCCGGCGGTCCGGCAGGTGACCGGTGAGTGCGACGGTGGGGCCGTGCGAGAGCAGCTGCGGGTCCGGTACGTCGGAGGGGATGGCAATGTCGGCTGCTGTCGCACGGTCGGCCGCGCCGGGCGCAGGGGGGAACGGGGCCGCTGTCTCGATCAGGCCCTCGTAGTACTCGAGCCATTTGGCCATGTTGACGGTGACGGCGGCCGTGATGCGGCCCCGGTAGCCGTAGACCATCGCCAGACGGCGCTCGTCGAGCGAGCCCTGGGCGATGACCACCTGGTCGGAGAAGGTGGGGACGCCCACGGACTTGATGTTGAGTCCGAACTGACTCGACCAGAACACCGGGACCGCGAGGTGCGGGCGCCGCAGTACTCCAGGGTTGATCATGTTGTGGGCCGCCACCCGGGCCTGCTCGACCGCGTTGCCCCAGTGCTCCAGGGAGAGCATCTGGTACTCGAAGAGCGGGTGCGGGAAGCGGGCCACGTCGCCCGCCACGAAGACGTCGTCGGTGACGATCCCGTACATGCTGAAGGCGCGGCACCCGGCATCGCAGGCGACCCCGCGCGGGCCGGCCGCGAGCCCGGAGTCCGCCAGCCACTCGGTGTTGCGGACCGCCCCCATCGCCACGACGCACAGGTCCGCGTCGACGCGACTGCCGTCGGACAGGTCCGCGCCGGTGAACCGGCCGTTGCCGCGCAGCGCGGTGACCGTCACACCGCAGCGCAGGTCCACGCCGTGGGCTCGCTGCATGCCCGCCGCGAGTTTCGACAGCGTTCCTCCGAGCGCGCCCACCAGCGGCGCCGGGCCGCGTTCGGCGACCGTGACCTCGATGCCCAGCTCCCGGCACGCCGAGGCGATCTCCGAGCCGGTGAATCCGGCGCCGATCACCAGCACCCGGCGCGGCCCGGCGGCCAGCCGCTCGGCCAGGCGGCCCGCGTCGTCGCTGGTGCGCAGGGTGAACACCCCGTCCAGTGCGGCCTCCGCCGGGTTGGGCCAGGGACGCGCCCGGGTCCCGGTGGCGATCAGCAGCCGGTCGTACGGCAGCGGCTCCCCGTCAGCCAGCATCACCCGCTTCCCGAGCGGGTCCAGCCCTGTAGCACGCACTCCGAGCCGCCACTCCGCCTCCGGATCCCGGCCGACCGGCAGCCCGGTGGAGTCCGCCGCCGCCCGGCCGAGCAGCACCTGTTTCGACAGCGGCGGTCTGTCGTAGGGCGGATGGGGCTCGTCCCCGACCACGGTCAGTGGTCCGGTGAAGCCTTCCTCCCGCAGCGTCTCGGCGGCCCGCAGCCCGGCCAGCGACGCGCCGACGATGACGATGCGGCCCTCCCACAGGTCACCGGACATCGGCGCTCACCTCCTCACCCATCAGGATGGCCTGGACCGGACACGCGGCCGCGGCCTGGCGCACGCGTTCGAGCTGGTCATCGGGGACGGCCGGGTCGTACAGCAACGCCTCCTCCCCGTGCAGCTCGAACACCTCCGGCGCGAGGAACACGCACTGCGCGTACCCCTGGCAGCGGGTGAGGTCCGCGACGATCCGCATTCGAGCCACTCCCTCCGTCGCCCCCGATGTCCGGTTCCTTCCTACTGCCGAACAGGGACAGGCGCTCGCGCGGTTACTCCGTCGGGGCTCCGGTACGGCGCAGTGGTCCCCGGTGACGCGGATCCGGATGCCCTGGGCCCGGCGGGCCGCCGGCGTTGTGTCCGGCCGGTTCGACGCAATCACCCCTATAAGCTGCTTATGTGAACTGGTCGGGTCGATTCTGGCGTCGTGCGGGCAGCGGCCTCGGGGAGCGGTTGGTGCGTCTGACGCCCCTGGCACTGACCGCCGTCATCACCGTACTGGCCTACGTGACCCCGAGTGGTGCCTACTTCAGCCGCTTTCTCTCGCTCGCCCCCGCGTTCGCCGCCTCGGTGTGGCCGGTGGCCGGAACGGTGGCCATCGGTGGGCTCGCAGCGGCCATCGACGTAGTGATTCTTGTGACCATCGGCAATCCGGGCGAGAGCTCGCACACACACCTGTTCACCCTCGCGGTGATCGCGGGCGCCACTGCTGCGGCCGCCTGCGCCAGCTATGTGCGCCAGCAGCGGGAGCAGACCCTCGCCGACGTCCGCTCCGTCGCCGAGACGACCCAGAAAGTCCTGCTGCGCCCCATGCCGCACCGCCTCGGCCGGCTGGACATCGAGGCCCTGTACCTGGCCGCCGCGGCGCAGGCCCGCGTCGGCGGCGACTTCTACGAAGCACTGGAGACAGCCCACGGCGTCCGCATGATCATCGGAGACGTGCGCGGCAAGGGCCTCCCTGCGGTCGGCATGGCCTCAGCGATCCTCGGCTGCTTCCGGGAAGCCGCGTACGACGAGCCGGACCTGGCACGGCTGGCACGCCGACTGGACGTCAGCACGAGTCGCTACACCGCACTGCTGCCCGACGACCGGATGGAGTACTTCGCCACGGCCCTGCTTGTCGAGATTCCCGACGACGGGTCGGCCGTCGGGATCGTGAACTGCGGACACCCTCCTCCGCTGCTGCTCCGCGCGGGGACGGTCCGCGAGGTCACCCCCACGGCTCCCTCACCACCCATCAACATGGGTGCGCTGGTCGGGGAGCACTACCGCATCGACACCTTCTCCTTCGCTGCCGAGGATCAGCTGCTGCTCTACACCGACGGCGTCACCGAGACCCGCGACCACGCCGGCGCGTTCTTCCCGCTGGTGCAGCACGCGGGACAGTGGAACGCGGACTCCCCGACCCGGCTGCTCGGACAGTTGCACAGCGACCTGGTCCGCTACAGCCGCGGCCGTCTCGACGACGACATCGCGGCCATCGCCGTCCGTGCGGTGGCCGACACGGTGTCGCACAGATGAGGTCGGTGAAGGTCTTGTCCCACTTATCCGGGGCCGGCACCTGTCCCCTCACAAGGATTGCCGCTGCCACCTGGCCGTTTCCTGTTCCTGCGGTCCTCGTCGGTTCTCGTGGCAGCGGCCCGGTTTTGAAGGTGCTGCCTTGATCGTTCAGGTGCGAGGAAGGTGTGCCGGCGGCCGAAGCCGGCGGCCCAGCCGCCTGGAACGGTGCGCTTGCGGGCTGTACAAAACACCGTCCGGCAGACGGAGGCTCTGACCGCTCGGGCGGCCAGGACCTCCGTTTGCCACAGGAGAACTGACGCCGCCGCCCCGCGTCGGCGTATCCGATCTTGATTTCGGTGCGGACGAGCGGTTCGGTGACGAGGAGGCCCGGCTCGGCTGGTTCGAGGGCGGCCCGGCTTCAGGGGCGGGCAACCTGAGGGCTACTGCCACCGGTAGATGCTGGACGCGATCCGCCACCTGGTCGCGGGCGGGATCTCCTGGTGGGCGATGCCCGCGGATTTCCCTTGCTGGGCCCGGGTCTTACTTCGACGGGCGCGTCCAGGCGCGGACGGCCAGCTTGCCGGTGGTGCCGAGATCGAGGTGGGGCGTCACGGTCACCGGATCGGCGCCCTGCTCGGCCCGCACCCTGACGTACGGGACGTTGACGGCGGTGCCGGACTCGGTGGTGTTGCGCCACATGAGGCCCGAAAGGGCGCTCTCGCCTGGCTTCAGGACCAGCGGGCGGGCCGGCTCGTCAAATCCGGTACTGGTGCTGATGCCGCCGCTTCCATGTATGACCCGGACGCCCTGGACGGGTGACAGGTCCTTGTCCAGCAGTTCCAGGAGCGGGTAGCCGTCGAGTGAGTAGTCGCGCTTCCCGCAGTTCTCCAGGTGCAAGCCCACCACGCGCAGCCCCATCGCGGCGTTGCCGTCATCGGTGGTGAGGCGGGTGCCGGAGGGTGGGCACTCGCCGGACGCGGGCGGCGCCTCGGCGGCGGACACCTTGGTCACCTGGGAGACCTTGACGCGGGTCACCGGGGACGCTCCGGGGGCCAGTACCCCCAGCCGGACCGTGCCGCGCACGGTCGCGCCGGGGCCGACCGAGCGCACGGTCTCGTGGCTGTTGCCCATGACCTCGCCGGCGTCCGTGGTGAAGTCGAACAGGATCGTGTACGTCAGCGCCTCGGTTCCGCTGTTGGTGACTTCGTAGGCGGCCGAGATTCCGGAGTCACCGGTCACCCGCGCCCCTCCCAGGACGTCCTCAGACCCGGCTGCCCAGCCACTTGTGGACGGCGACTGCGGTGGTACGGGCGTGTTCCTCCAGCATGGTGAAGTGGTCCCCGGGCACGGTGACCTCGGCGTGCGGCAGGCTCCAGTCCGGGGCGGGTTCGGCGCCGGGCAGCAGGTCCCGGGCTCGTACGTACAGGGTGGGACAGGCGAGCGGCGCGGGTTTCCAGTCGCTGAAGAGCTCGAAGTATCCGGCCATGGCGGTGAGCCGGTCGGGCTCGGCAGAGGCGAATTCCGCCGCCCGGCGCAGCATGTCCGACGTCATCGCGGAGAGCGCCTGGCCCCGGTCGCCGTGACCCGGGGGATAGGTGTCCACCAGGACGACGGCCGCCGGGGCGGCACCCTCGGACTCCAGACGCTCGGCCACGGCATGGGCCACCCAGCCACCGGCCGACCGCCCCAGCAGTACCGGGGGGCCTTCGGCCGCGGCTGCGCGGACGGCGGCGGCCTGGGCGGTGACGAGGGCGTCCAGTGTGGCGGGCAGAGCCTCTCGGGGCTCGAACCCCGGGTGCCGCACCGCGGAAACCGGCCGCAGCCCTCGCAGCCCGGCACCCAGGCGCGCGTACTCCTGCGGTCCGGACAGCGCGCTGAGCGCGGGGGAGCAGACCAGCCGGGCCCCCGTGCCGCCCGCCGCGAGCACGACGGGTGCGTGCGTCGCTCCGGCCGCTCCGGCCCTGTCGAAGACCGGGCGCAGGCGCGCGGCGACGGTGAGGAGCACCATGCCGTCCCAGCTCTTTCCCCGGGCGCATGCGGTACGAAAGAGCGCGCCCAGGGAATCCGGAGCTCCCCCGGCGTGCGGTGCGTCGGCGGCCTGCACCCGGGCGTCCGGCTGAGCGCCCGCCTCCGGACCGCCCCCCGCGCCGTCGTCCGCCGCTCGGCCCGGGGAGTCTGGAGAGCCGGCGTCCACGGGCCGTACCGGGCCGTCGGACGCGGCGCCCACAGGAGGTGCCTCGGCGGCATACCGCCGCGTCAGCTCGGCAGTGAGCGCGCGCGGCGTCGGGAAGTCGAACAGCAGCGTGGACGGCAGTGCCAGCCCCGTCCACGCCGCGAGCTCATTGCGCAGATCGACCGCGGCCAGGGAGTCCAGCCCCAGGTCCGCCAGCAGGGTGTCCTCGTCGATTTCACTCGCCTCCTCCCGGTGGCCCAGGACGCGGGCCGCCAGGATCCGGACCTTCGTGAGCAGCACCCCACCCTGCTCGCCGGGGGGAGCATCCGTCGGCGCCCGGCCGAGTCGGTCCCCGCCCGCGTTGCCCGCCTCGGCAGCAGGGGTTCGCAGCCGGTTCGCCGCAGGGTCGCCGCCGCGGAGAGCGGCCGGCGTGAGCCGGGCCGCCACCACCACGGGTTCGTCACCGGCCACGGCGGCATCGAAGAGGGCCAGGCCCTCTTCCGGGCCGAGCGGGCCGAACCCGGAGCGGGCCATCCGCTGCCGATCCGCGTCGCCGAGGTGCGCCATCATGCCGTCGTGCTGCCGCCAGGGGCCCCAGACGATGGACGTACCGGGCAGTCCGAGCCGCTTCCGGTGCCGTGCCAAGGCATCCAGCACGCAGTTGGCCGCGGCGTAGTTGGCCTGGCCGGCGGAGCCGAAGGTACCCGCCACCGAGGAGAACAGCGCGAACACGGCCAGGTCGTGTCCCCGGGTCAGTTCGTGCAGAGCGAGAGCGGCGTCCGCCTTGGGGTGCAGCACCCGCCTCAGACGGTCGTTGGTGAGCGCCGCGACGACGCCGTCGTCCAGCACTCCCGCGGTGTGCACCACGCCGGTCAGCGGGTGGGCCGCCGGTACCGCGTCGAGCAGGGCGGCGAGCGGCGTCCGGTCCGCGACGTCACAGGCGCGAACGGTCACCCGGGCGCCCGCCTCACGCAGCTCCGCGACGAGTTCCCGGGCCCCTGGAGCGTCCGGCCCGCGTCGGCCGGCGAGCAGCAGATGCCGGACGCCGTGGGCGGCGACCAGGTGCCGCGCCACCAGCATGCCCAGGGAACCTGTGCCGCCGGTGACCAGGACGGTGCCCTCAGGGTCGAGCGGCCGCCGCTTCCGCGGCTTCGGTGCCGCCTCGGCCAGTGGCACCAGCTTCGGCACGTACGCCGCCCCGCGACGTACGGCTGCCTCCGGTACCGAGGCGGCCAGCAGGGCGGGCAGGGCGCTCCAGGAGTCGGGGTGTTCGTCCACGTCGATCAGGGCGAAGCGGCCCGGGTTCTCCCGCAGGGCCGAGCGGACCAGTCCCCACACCGGTGTGTGCAACGGTACGGACGCTGTATCGCCGGATCGGCCGCCGATCCCGCGATCGGCGTCATCCGCAGGGAAACCGTCGTCGGCCGAAGTGACGACGCCGGACGTCACGACGACGAGACGGGAGCGGGACAGGTGCGGTTCGGCGAGCCACTCCTGCACGAGCCTCAGCGCCCAGCCCGCAGCCCGCAGCAACCCGGCGGCTTGGTCCTGCGCGCCGCCGGTCGTGTCGGGCGGCGGGCACGGTGCCACGACGACGGCCGACGACGCGTCGCACGCCGCCGGGCCGGGGTACACCGGGACGCCGGAACCCGGGGGCGCGAGGGCGTCCACCAGCCGTGTGCCCGGCGTGCCCAGAGCCCCCCAGCGGGGCATCGCCACGGGTGCGGGCGGCTCGGTCAGCGGCACCCAGTCCGTCCGGTGGAGAGCACCGGTGACCGCGTCCGCCGTCGCCGAGCCGGTACGGGGAAGGGGCCGGAGCGTCAGCGAACGAACCGTCGCCACTGGTGAGCCCGTCTCGTCGGTCAGCTCCACTCCGGCCTGTCCGTCGGGCCCGGCGGTCATCCGTACCCGCAAGCGCTGTACGCGGGTGGTGTGCACGCGCACTCCGCTGAAGGCGAACGGCAGGGCCAGTCCGTCGGCCGCCGGACCGGCTGTCCCGGAACCGTTTGTGACAAGGCTGTCCAGGGCCAGGGCGTGCAGCGCCGCGTCGAGCAGCGCGGGATGCAGGACGAAGTCCGGGCCGTCCGTCTCCGGGCGCGGGGCCCGGGCCGCTTCGGGCAGCGCGACGTCGGCGTACAGCTCCTCCCCGTGCCTCCAGGCGGCGTGCATGCCCTGGAAGGCGGGGCCGTAACGCAGCCCGTCGGCGGCCAGCCGCTCGTACGGTCCGGCCCCCGGACCGTCGGCATGCAGCGGCATCGCCGCCTCCGGCGGCCAGGACGCGTGCGGCCAAGGCGCGCCGCCGGTCTCGGTGGTGGCCGCTTTCCGGTCCGCGGGCGGCTGCGCCGGCGAAAGAGTGCCGGTGGCGTTCCGGAGCCAGGGCCGGTCACCCGCCGGAGTGTGCGGCCGGGAATGGAAGAGCACGGTCCGCCGTCCCGCGTCGTCCGCCCCCGCCACCTTCACCTGCAAGGCGACGGCACCGTCCGAGGGCAAGGGCAGCGGCGCGGTCAGGACGAGCTCGTCCAGGACGGCCGTGCCCGCCAACTCGCCGGCGTGGAGAGCCATTTCGACGAAGGCGGTCGCCGGCAGCAAGATCTCCCCAGCCACCACATGGTCGGCGAGCCACGGCTGGTCGCGCACCGAGAGCACTCCGCTCAGCAGCAACCCGTCGTCGTCGGCCGTGCGGGTGTCCGACCGCAGGAACGGATGGGCGGGCTCGGCCGTCGGGGACACGGGCGGATGCTCCGGGGCCGACTCCAGCCAGTACCGGCGGCGCTGGAAGGCGTACGTGGGCAGTGCGACGCGCCGCCCGTCGCGCCCGGCGAAGACGGCCCGCCAGTCGACGGGCACGCCGCGGGCGTGCAGCGCGGCCAGCGTGTCGAGCAGGGTGTCCGCTTCCGGCCGCGTTCCGCGCAGTGTCGGCAGGACCAGCGGTGCCGGGCCCTGCTTGCCGCCGCCCGCGTCGCCCGTCTCCGGGTCCGCCGGGGCCGGTCCGGACGAGGCGAGGCAATCTCGTACCAGGCCGGTGAGTACCCCGTCCGGCCCCAGTTCGACGTAGTGTGCCGCGCCTCGCTCAGCCAGGTGCGCCACCGAATCGGCGAAGCGGACCGGACGGCGGACATGGTCCACCCAGAACTCCGGTGTGCACAGCTCCTCGTCGGTGGCCGCCCGGCCCGGCACGGCGGTGATCAGAGGCAGCCGCGGCGCGGCGAAGGACAGACGCCGGACCACGTCCGCGAAGTCGGCCAGCACGGGCTCCATCCGAGCGGAGTGGAAGGCATGGCCGACCCTCAGCGGCGTCGCCGAACGGCCCCTCGTCCGGAAGTACGCGACGGCCTCCCGCACCGCGGCCTCGTCGCCCGAGACGACCACCGAAGCGGGCCCGTTGACCGCGGCGATCTCCACCGCACCCCCGGTCTCGGCGAGGTGGGCGGCCACCTCGTCCGCCCCGGCGGCCACAGCCGCCATCGCGCCGCCCGGCGGCAGCGCGTCCATCAGCCGGCCCCGGGCCGCCACCAGTGTGCACGCGTCCGCGAGGGACAACACCCCGGCGACATGTGCCGCCGTCACCTCGCCCACCGAGTGCCCGGCCACCAGGCCGGGGCGTACCCCCCAGGCCTCGAACTGCCGGAACAAAGCCGTCTCCAGGGCGAGGAGCGCCGGCTGAGCGAACCGGGTGGTATGCAGCAGCGCGCCCGTCTCCGTACCGGGCCCGGCGAACATGACGTCCCGCAGGGGCACCGGCAGCAGCGGGTCGAGCAGGGCACAGCACTGGTCCAACGAACCGGCGAAGGCCGGATGCAGATCCCGCGACGCGTACAGTTCACGGCCCATGCCGACGCGCTGGCTGCCCTGGCCGGTGAACAGCAGGGCCGGCGGGCCGTGGTGGCGGGACGTGCCCGTGCGCACTCCGGGCCGGTCGCCGCCCTCCGCCACGGCCCGCAGGGAGCCGAGCAGTTGGGCACGGTCCCGGGCCACCACCACGGCGCGGTGCTCGAAGGCCGCACGCGTGGTGGCGAGCGAGTAGGCGATGTCCACCGGGGTCGCATCAGGGGCGGCGACCACATGGTCGTACAGCCGTCGCGCCTGGCCCCGCAGCCCCGGCACGCTCCTGGCCGACACCGGAAAGGCCACCGCGGCCGGTCCGGGATGTGCCGCACCGTCCAGCACCGCCCCGGGCCCGACGCGGCGGCTCGCGGTCCCGCAGTCCGCCACGGCACGCGGCGCTGCGGCCTCCCCGTCGTCCGGGGCCTCTTCGAGCACCACATGGGCGTTGGTGCCACTGATACCGAACGAGGACACCGCCGCCCGTCGCTGACGGTCCGTCGCAGGCCACTCCACCGCCCGGGTCAGCAGCGCGATCCGCCCCGTCGACCAGTCGACACGAGGGGTCGGCTCGTCGGCGTGCAGCGTACGCGGCAGCACGCCGTGCCGCATCGCCTGCACCATTTTGATCACGCCGGCCACTCCGGCGGCGGCCTGGGTGTGACCGATGTTCGACTTCACCGAGCCCAGCCGGAGGGGACGCTGCCGCGCGTGGCGCCCGTACGTCGCGAAGAAGGCCTCCGCCTCGATGACGTCTCCCAGCCGGGTGCCGGTGCCGTGCGCCTCCACCGCGTCGATGTCCCCGGGATTCAGCCCCGCGTCCACGAGCGTCTGCCGGATCACCCGCTGCTGCGCCGGTCCGTGCGGTGCGGTCAGCCCGTTGCTCGCCCCGTCCTGGTTCACCGCCGAACCGCGCACCACGGCCAGTACCGGAAGTCCGGCGCGGCGTGCCTCGGACAACCGGCTCAGCAGCAGCATGCCGGCGCCCTCGGCCCACCCCGTGCCGTCGGCGGACGCACCGAACGCCTTGCAGCGGCCGTCCGGAGCCAGCGCCCGCTGGCGACTGAACTCCACGAACGACGACGGCCCGGACATCACCGTGGCGCCGCCGGCCAACGCGAAGGCACACTCACCGCGGCGCAGCGCCTGGGCCGCCAGGTGCAGGGCCACCAGGGACGAGGAACACGCCGTGTCCACGGTGATGGCCGGGCCTTCGAGGCCGAAGGTGTAGGCGATACGGCCCGAGGCGACGCTTCCGGCGTTGCCGAGGCCGAGGTACCCCTCGACATGCTCGGGCGTCCTTGTCAGGTGGCGGGCGTAGTCGCTGTACATCAGCCCGACGTACACCCCGGTCGCCGAGCCGCGCAGGGTGCCGGGGACGAGACCGGCGTGCTCGAAGGCCTCCCACGCCACTTCGAGCAGCAGCCGGTGCTGCGGGTCCATGGCCAGCGCCTCGCGGGGAGAGATGCCGAAGAAGCCGGGGTCGAAGCGGTCCGCACCGGAGAGGAAGCCGCCTTCGCGCACGTACGTCCGTCCGGGCCGCCCGGGGTCCGGGTCGTACAGCGCCCGGGTGTCCCAGCCCCGGTCGGTGGGGAAGGGGCCGATGGCGTCCCTCCCGTCGGCCACCAGCCGCCACAGGTCCTCGGGAGAGGTCACGTCTCCGGGATAGCGGCATGCCATCCCCACGATCACCGCGGGGTCGTCGTCCGGCCGGGCCGCACTCCGGTTCACGGGCCCGGCGCCGCCCGGCGCGGCGGCGCTCCGTTCCCCGAGGTGGGCGGTGAGCGCGGCGACCGTGGGAAAGTCGAAGGCGACGGCCTCGGAGAGCGGCAGGCCGGTCACCGCCGACAACCGCTCCCGCAGCACCGTCGCCGTCAGGGAGTCCATGCCCAGGTCCCGCAGTGCCGTGTTCGGCTCCACCGCCTCAGCTGTACAGCCGAGTACGGCCGCCACCTCGTTCCGCACCAGGGTCAGCAGGTTTTCCAACGGCATCCCGGTGGCCTCCGCGCCCAGCGCCCGCGCCGGCCGGCCGGCGAGGTTCCGCCGCAGGGTCTTCCCGGAGGCGGTACGGGGAAGGTCCGCCACTTCGAACAGCTCGACGGGCACCTTGAAGCTGGACAGTTCCGCACGGCAGGCGGCGAGGATGCGCCCCCTGTCCAGCACGCCGCCATCGGGCTCGGGGACCAGATAGCCGACGGGCACCTCGCCGAAGACGGGGTGCGGGCGTCCGGCCACGGCGGCGTCCGCCACCCCCGGCAGCCGCCGCAGCACCGCCTCCACTTCCGAAGGATTGATGTTCACCCCGCCTCGAATGATCAGATCACTCGCCCGGCCGGTGACCGCCAGTCCACCGAAGGCATCGATCCTGGCCAGGTCACCCGTGCGGAACCAGCCATCGCGCAGCACCTCCGCGGTGGCTTCCGGCCTGCCGTGGTAAGCGGCCATGACCCCGGGCCCGTTGACCCACAACTCGCCCTCGCCCGTGTCCCGGCCGTCGGGGCCGCCGCCGACCCGGACCCGGGTGCCGGGCAGCACCCGGCCGCACGCCCCGGACGTCGTCGCCTCGCCCGGCGCCGGCATGGTGACCGGGCCCGCCTCCGTGCTGCCGTAGTGCTCCAGATAGGGGACACGGCAGATCGCCTCGAAGGACTCGGCGAACCCGGGCCCCGCCGCGGCGCCACCGCTGATGCAACCCCGCAGCGCTGGGGTGCCGAGACCGCCGCCGTCCTTGCCGTTCTCCTCGCCCCGGACCGCGGCGAGCAGCGCCGAATACGTAGTGGGGACCCCGCCGAGCAAGGTGAACGAGGCGTTGCTGCACCGCAGTTCGCCGAGCACCCCCACCACCGAGAACCGGGGCAGCAGCACCGCGCTCGCCCCCACCGCGGTCACCCCGAGGAAACACACAATCTGGCTCATCGCGTGATGGAGGGGGAGCGGCCACAGCACGTGGTCCCGTTCGGACAGGCCCAGGACGCCGACGAGGCCCGTCGCGACCGGCGCGAGGCGGTTGCGCTGGGTGGACAGGACGCCCTTGGGCGCGCCGGAGGAGCCCGAGGTGTAGAGCAGCCAGGCCACTTCGTCCAGTGCGAGATCGTCCCGGGCCGGCGTCCGCGGCTCCGTACCGGCCAACTCCTCGTAGCGCAGAACGCCGCCCGCGACCGCGGCGGGCCGGCCCCCGGTTCCGCCGGGCTCGTCCGCCGGTTCCTCGAAGTCCGCGCGCGAAGGCGGGTTCCCGGCCCCGTCCTCGCCGCCGCCTTCGGCCACCACCACGGTCAGCCCGGGGCGCAACGGCAGCGTTCGCCGCCGCGTCAGGCAGGCGCCATCGGTGATGAGCACCCGTGCCCCGCTGTCGTCCAGCAAGCGGGTCAGTTCCTCTTCCGAGTTCCCGGGGTCCAGGGGTACGCCCACGCCGCTCGCCCGGGTGACGGCGAGCAGGCTCTCGACCGCCTCCACACGGTTGCCGAGCAGTACGGCCACCCGGTCACCGCGCGCCAGGCCGAGTCCTGCCAGGTGACCGGCCAGCCGTGCGGTCCTCCGTTCCAGCTCCCGGTAGGTCACGCGCCTGAGCCGGTCCTGGAAACAGACCTTGTCCCCGAGGCGCCGGGCGTGGTACCCGAGCAGTTCCGGCAGTGGTTTGACGATGTCGGCGTGCGGACCCACCGCATGACCTCCTTGAGACGACCCGTCGTTGAGGACGACGGCACTGTTCACCTGGTTGCCTCCCGGCGATGGGTGGACCCCGGTGGGGCGGAGTCCCGTGCGGTCCGGGCCCCAGGTTGCCTCCCGGCAATGAGTGGACCGCGTCGCGGTCCCTCCCTGAGCCTTCCTCGCGACCGCCGCGCGCAACGACGGCATCGCCGTCAGATTCCAAGGGGGCAACAGTCATGCCGGACCCGGAGGCCCTCTTGCGGGACCGCGAAAAAGAGAACGGGGTACCGACGGAGCGCCGGGCGGTGGCCGCACCGCTGTGGGCCCCGTGGCGCGCAGGGGATTAGGTTGTCGGAGAAAGGCATTCGGGCAGCCGGACTCGCGATGGGGGCGAGCATGACCATGCTAAAAGGCGCCAATGTTCCGGTGGCGGCTCGGGCCGTGCGGGTCGAATTGGGGTGGCGCGCACTTCCGGGGACACCGGACGTGGACGGCTCGGCACTCCTTCTCGTGTCGGGAAAGGTGCGCGACGACGCCGACTTCGTCTTTTACAACCAGCCCTCCCACGCGTCCGGCGCGGTTCGTCACGAGGGCAAGCGCACCACCGCCGACGGGGTGACGGACAGCCTCGCCGTCGATCTGGCACGCGTCGAGCCGGCCGTGGAGGGCATCGTCCTGGCGGCCTCAGCGGACGGCGGCACCTTCGGTCGGGTGACGGGGCTTTACGTACGGGTCACGGACGCGTCGAACGGCTCGGAGATCGCGCGCTTCGACAGCACGGACGCGACGGTCGAGACCGCCTTCATTCTCGGGGAGCTCTACCGGCGCCAGGGCGCCTGGAAATTCCGTGCCGTCGGCCAGGGATACAGCAGCGGTCTCGAAGGTCTCGCGACGGACTTCGGTATTTCCGTCGATGAACCACAGCGGCCCCAACCGCATCAACAACCTCAGTCCCCTCAACGGACCCAGGGGGGTGCACGGGTTGACGATCTGCCCCCGCCTCCGCCGGTGCTCCCGCCCGTGCCGCCGACGGCGCCCCCCGTGCCTCCTGCCGCCCCGCCCGTCCGGCTGTCAAAGGTGACGCTCACCAAGGAGGCGCCCTCGGTCTCCCTGGCCAAACAGGGCGGTACCACGGGAGTCCTGCAGGTCAATCTCAACTGGCAAGTGCGCAAACAGTTCAAGGGCTGGGCGAGCAAGCTCGGCAGAGCGGTCGCCGACCACGCGGACCTCGATCTCGATCTCTGCGCCCTCTACGAACTCACCGACGGCCGCAAGGGAGTCGTACAGGCACTCGGAAACGCGTTCGGTGCACTCAGGCAGCCCCCGTATATCCATCTCGACGGAGACGACCGCACCGGCGCCGTCGCCACCGGTGAGAACCTCACCGTCAACCTCGACCAGAAGGACAAGTTCCGCCGCGTCCTGATCTTCGTCACCATCTATGAAGGCGCCCGGAGTTTCGCCGATCTCCATGCAACGGTCACCCTCCGGCCCCAGCACGGTGCTCCGATCGACTTCTCGCTCGACGAATGCACCGTCCCGTCCACCGTCTGCGCGCTCGCGCTCCTCACCAACAACGGGGGAGACCTCACGGTGCAGCGCGAGGCCCGTTATCTCGTACCCGAGCGCGGAGTGAGCCCGCAGCGCACCATCGACTACGCCTACGGGTGGGGCATGAACTGGACGCCCGGCCGAAAATGACCCCGCGGGGGTCCGGTCGGCACTGCGGTCATCGGCCCACGGCCGGCTCCGCTCACCGGTCCGGCGCGGCCTCGGGACGGGCGTACGTACGCCCCTTCCAGGCCGCGCCGCGCCCCCGGTGGTGCTGTACGGCGGAATCGACCGTCATCAGCAGATAGAGCGCGGCGGTGAACGGCAGCAGCGGCGCCAGCCACAGCGACTGCCGGTAGTAGCCGAGCATCGGCATGTACGTGCTGGTCATCATGGCCCACGCCGCCCCGCCCGCCCAGGCCGCCACCGGAGCACCGCCGAGCACCCCGGCGACGAGCGTGACCGGCGGCGCGAGATAGACCAGCGCGAGCCCCAGGACCGTCCCGAGGAGCACCGGCGGACTGTGCCTCAACTGGGCGTACGCGCTCCGCGACACCATCCGCCACAGATCCGCCAGGCACGGATACGGCCGCACGCTGTCCACCCGTTCCGCCAGCCCCAGCCAGATCCGCCCGCCGCCGCGCTGCACCGCCCGCGCCAGCGACACGTCATCGATCACCGCTTGCCGGATCGACTCCGGTACCCGGGCCCGCTCCGCCGCTTCCGTCCGCAGCAGCACACACCCTCCGGCCGCCGCGGCCGTCCGGGCACCAGCCCGGTTCACCCACCGGAACGGATAGAGCTGCGAGAAGAAGTACACGAAGGCCGGCACGACCAGCCGCTCCCAGACGCTCGACACCCTCAGCCGGGCCATCTGCGAGACCAGGTCGAACCCGCCCGAGACGGCGGCGGCGACGAGCTCCCGCAGGCTGTCCGGCTCATGCGCGATATCGGCGTCCGTCAGCAGCAGATACTCGGGCTCCCGGGCCCGTGCCAGCGAGATCCCGTGCTGCACGGCCCACAGCTTGCCGGTCCAGCCCGGCTCCGGCTCACCGGGTGACACCACCGTCACCGGCAAGCCCCCGTACCGCACGGACAGCGCACGGGCGACATCTCCGGTGCCGTCCTTGCTGCAGTCGTCGACGAGGAAGATCTCCGCGGCCCCCGGATAGTCCTGGGCCAGCAGTGACGGCAGACTCACCGGCAGCATGTCCGCCTCGTCACGCGCGGGCACGACGACCGCGACGGACGGCCAGTGCTCCGGGGCCTCCCGGGGCGGCAGCCGCTGGTCGGCGCGCCAGAAGAAACCCTGTCCCAGCAGCAGCCACACCCACGCGGCCAGCGAACCCACGGCGATCCAGGCAACGGCACTCATTTGCCGCAGTCTGCCCCACTGTGACGGAACCGCAAGGGCGGTCGACTAAGGTGACCGGGTGAAGATCGCGCTCATGGACTCCGGAATCGGCCTGCTCGCGGCCGCCGCCGCGGTACGCCGCCTGAGGCCCGACGCCGATCTGGTGCTCTCCTCGGACCCCGGAAGCATGCCATGGGGGCCGCGTACCCCCGAGGACGTGACCGCCCGCGCGCTGGACGTGGCCCGAGCGGCCGCGGCCCACCGGCCCGACGCGCTGATCGTCGCCTGCAACACGGCCTCCGTGCACGCCCTGCCGGCGCTCCGCGCCGAACTCGAACCCGCACTGCCGGTCATCGGCACCGTTCCCGCCATCAAGCCGTCCGTCGCCGGCGGCGTCCCCGTCGCGATCTGGGCCACGCCGGCCACCACGGGCAGCCCGTACCAGCGCGGACTCATCCGTGAATTCGCCGGCTCCGTCGCCGTCACCGAGGTTCCGTGCCCAGGTCTCGCCGACGCCGTGGAGCACGCGGACGAGGCGGCGATCGACCGGGCCGTCGCCGCAGCCGCCGCGCTCACCCCGCGTGATGTGCGGGCCGTGGTCCTCGGGTGCACCCATTACGAACTGGTCGCCGAACGCATCCGTGCCGCCGTCCGGCAGCCCGGTCTGCCTCCCGTCGCGCTCCACGGCTCCGCCGGTGCTGTCGCCGCCCAGGCGCTGCGCCGGATCGGGGCCGAACCCGCTCCGTCGGCCGAATCGGCCGGAGGCGTCACCGTGGTTCTCAGCGGGCGCAGTGCCGACCTGCCGGAAGCCGCTCTGGCCTATGCCGAGGGGCAACTGCTCGGCGCCGTCAGCCCCGCCCGCTGACCCTGCGCGGGCCATCGGACCCATCCCCGGCGTGCGGGTTCTTGAGTACGCTGCTTGGCATGAGGGACCACCCCCGAAAACCGAGGCATACCGGAGCCGATCCCCACTCCGAGGTCTGGATCGGCCGGGCCACCAACCGGGCCCAGTGGGTGCTCGCCGCCGCGGGCGCGGCCTGTGTGGCGCTCGGTGTCCAACTGGCCGTTACCTCCAACTGGGCCTCCGGCATCGCCCCGCTGCTGATGTCCGTGATCGGCTGCGTGGCCGCCGGACTGCTCATGCTGTTCGGCACTCTCGCCTTCGTGAACGTGGCCGTCAGGGTCGACGGGGACGCTCTGGAAGTGCGCTGCGGCCACATGGGCCTGCCGCGCCGCCGGATCCTGCTCACCCATGTGGTGGGCGCGGAATTCGCACCCCGGGTCACCCCGCGCCAGTGGGGCGGCTGGGGCTACCGCTGGCGCCCCGAGCAGGGCACGGCGGTGGTGGTCCGCAGGGGCGAGGGGCTGGTACTCAGGCTCGGTGACGGCCGGACGTTCACCATCACGGTCGACGACGCGGAGGCGGGCGTACGGTTCATCCGCGAGCGCCTGCACCTGCGGGCGACCGGCGCGCCGGCCGGAGCCTGACCCGCGGCACGGCCCGCAGGGCCCCGGCAACGGCTCGGAGCGCGGCGCGGCAGGCCGGCCGGGCGCGACCCGTCCGCATCGCAGGGTTCGTACACCGGGCCGCCCCCGTCACTGGACCGCAGGCCGTCCGTATCGGTGGGCCTACACCGGGCCGCCCCCTCCACTGGACCGCAGGCCGTGCCGCCCGCGTCGCCGGGACCGTACGCCGCATCGTTCGCCCCGTCCGGATCATCGGCCCGTGCCGACGCCGTCCGGCTCATGTGCCCCGTGCGTATCGTCTTCCCCGTCGTCAGCCCCGCCCGCCGTGCCGTCGCCGATGGGGCTGCGGGCCGAGGCGAGCCCCGCGAGCAGCCCCGCCCCCGCGGTCACCGGCGCGAAGCTGAGCGCGTTGCCGACACTCGCCAGCACCGCGAGTGCGGTGAGCGCGGCGCCCGCGGTCAGGACGACGGCCGTACTGCGTGGCGAACGCCACAGCACGTACAGCAGCCACCCGAAGGCCGACCCCAGCAGCACCACTCCCAACACACCCTGCTCGGCCGCCTGCTGCAGGGGCGCCGAGTGCGGTTTGCCGTCGGGGCGGACCGTCCGTTCCACGGTGGGGCTCAGCTCGGCGAACCGTGCCGGGCCGACGCCCAGCAGAGGGTGTTCGTCCGCCAGTTCCCACGCGTCCTGCCACAGCTGCACCCGATTCGAGGTGAGCGGACCCTCCAGGGAAACGATCAGGCCGTGGGGCAGCGCGTCCGCGGCGACCGCCCCTGACGTGCCGACGACGAGCCCGGTGGCCAGGGCGAGCCCGGCGAGACCCAGCAGCCGTTGTCGCATCCTGGCGGCGAACAGCGAACAGAGCAGCACCGCGCACGCCGCGACGGATCCGGCCACCGAGCCCAGCGCCGGGGCCGCGCAGACCGTGCCGAGCGCCAGCATCCGCAGCGTGAACCGCTGGGAAGCCCGGCGGGCGGCCGCCGCCGCGCAGCAGGCGGCGCCCACCGAGAGCATCAGCAGTGTGGCGGCCGCCCCGGCATGACCGGCGGCCGTGTCCACCGCGACCGTGGGGCCGGGCATGCCATGGCGCGAGAGGAGTGCCAGGAGGAGCGCCCCCGCGGCGGCGGACGCGGCCGTCGCCACCGGCAGCAGCGTTCCGCAGATCCGCCCGCAGGCGAAGCCCGCGGCGACGGCGAGCAGGGCCAGCAGGACGCCCTCCGGGCCCGTCTCCCGTCCGGCGGCACTGATCAACGACCAGATCGCGCAGGCGGCGAGAACAACGGCCCCGGCTCCGTCGGACGCATGGCTCCGTTCCCACGTCCGGGCCCGACCCGCTGGTGCATGTGTCACGTTCGCCCCCCGACCTGTGACCGACCCGTTCGCATCGGCCGGATCCGGCCGATCGGCGGGCACTGGCGGACACCGTAACGGCAGGGGACCGGATCTGTGCGGGAAAATGGCGAAACGATCCGGCATGAAGGGTTCCGTCACGCGAACGGGACTGCCTCGCACACAGGCGATCACCGTAGACTCCGCCGGGTGAGCGCCACCATCACCTCAGTCGACGACCCGCAGCAGCCCGCATTCACCCCCGTGCCCCGGGGGAGACGGCTGACACATCGGTTCGTACGGCCCGCAGCCGCCGTGATCTCCGGAGTGCTGCTCTACCTGAGCTTCCCCCCGCGCCCCCTGTGGTGGCTGGTTCTGCCCGGATTCGCACTGCTCGGCTGGGTGCTCCACACCCGCAGACTGCGTGCGGGGTTCGGCCTCGGCCTCCTCGCCGGGCTGGGCTTCATGCTGCCGTTGCTGTACTGGACGGGCGAGGAGGTCGGTCCGGTGCCGTGGCTGGCGCTGGCCCTGGCCGAGGCGCTGTTCATCGCGGTGGGCTGCCTCGGGATCGCCGCTGTCTCGCGCCTGGCCTGCTGGCCGGTCTGGGCCGCCGCGGTCTGGGCCCTCGACGAGGGGGTTCGGGCCAGGGTGCCGTTCGGCGGTTTCACCTGGGGGAAGATCGCGTTCGGGCAGGCGGACAGCGTGTTCCTGCCGCTCGCGGCCGTGGGCGGCACGCCGCTGCTCTCCTTTGCTGTGGTGCTGTGCGGCTTCGGTCTCTACGAAGCGGTACGCCAATTCCGTAGGTACCGCAGCACGGGCGAGATGCCCCGGGCCGCCGTCGCCGCGGCGGCCGCGACCGTCCTCGTGCCCGTCGCCGCCGCCTACGCCGCCCTGCCGCTCGTGGACGACTCGGCAGAGGACGGCACCGTGACCGTCGCCGCGATCCAGGGCAACGTGCCGCGGCTCGGACTCGACTTCAACGCCCAGCGCCGCGCCGTCCTCGACAACCATGTGCGCCGCACGGAACAACTCGCCCAGGACGTGAAGGCGGGCAAGGTTCCCCAGCCCGACTTCGTCCTGTGGCCGGAGAACTCCTCCGACCTCGACCCCTACCGCAACGCCGACGCGCGGATCGTGATCGACGACGCGGTGAAGGCGATCGGCGTGCCCACCGTGGTCGGGGCGGTGGTGGAGCCCGACACCGGCAAGCTGCGCAACACCCTCATCCAGTGGGATCCGAAGGCGGGGCCCGGCGAGACGTACGACAAGCGCCACATCCAGCCGTTCGGCGAGTACATCCCGATGCGTTCCTTCGTGCGCCTCTTCAGCTCCGACGTGGACCGCGTACGACGGGACTTCGGCCCTGGAAAGAAGGTCGGCGTCTTCGATCTGGCAGGCACGAACGTGGGCCTGGTGACCTGCTATGAGGCCGCCTTCGACGACGCCGTGCGGGACACGGTCATGCACGGCGGTCAGATGATCGCCGTACCCAGCAACAACGCCGCCTTCGGGCGCAGCGAGATGACCTACCAGCAGCTGGCCATGTCCAGGGTCCGGGCGGTCGAGCACAGCAGGTCCGTCGTCGTCCCGGTGACCAGCGGGGTCAGCGCGGTCATCCGCCCGGACGGGACCGTTGTCCAGAAGACGAAGCTGTTCACCTCGGACGCGCTCGTGGACAAGGTGCCGCTGAGGTCCTCGCTGACGCCGGCGACCCGGATGGGCACGCTCCCCGAAGGACTTCTCGCGCTGATCGCCGTGGCGGGGCTCGGCTGGGTCACCGTGCGTTCGGTACGGCTGCGGCGGAGTCGCTGAACCACCCCGCCCGCCACGTAGGGTCGGTCCATGGCTACTCCTGATTTCATCCGCGACATCCGTGCCACCGCCGGCCAACAACTGCTGCTGCTGCCGGGTGTCACAGCCGTGGTCTTCGACGACGAAGGCAGAGTGCTCCTCGGACGCCGGTCCGACACCGGAAAGTGGTCGGTCATCGGTGGCATCTGCGAGCCCGGTGAGCAGCCCGCGACGACGGCGGAGCGCGAGGTGTACGAAGAGACCGCCGTGCGCTGCGTGGCGGAGCGAGTGGTCCTCACCCAGGCCCTGGCACCGGTGCAGTACGCCAACGGCGACCGCTGCCAGTACATGGACGTCACGTTCCGCTGCCGGGCGACCGGTGGCGAGGCGCGCGTCAACGACGACGAGTCGCTGGAGGTGGGCTGGTTCCAGGTGGACGCGCTGCCGCCGTTGAACGAGTTCTCGCTCTTCAGGATCAAGCAGTCACTGACCGACGAACCCACCTGGTTCGAGCCCACCGCTCAGCGGTGACGACCCGTGCTCGTCGGACGGGTCCGGTTCCCCGGCCCGTCCGACGAGCACGGCTCAGACGCCTCGGGCGTCGGCCGGCAGCGCCGCGGGCGCCTCCGGCTCCGGGGCAGCGGCCCCGTCGATGTCCGACAGATCCCGGTTCCTGGTCTCCTTGGCGCAACCGACCGCCAGTACGGTGATGAGCGCCGCGGCTATGACGTACAGCGAGATGGGTGTCGAGCTGTCGAAGTCCGCGAGCAGAGCGGTGGCGATGAGCGGCGCGGGGGCACCGGCCGCGACCGACGAGAACTGCGCCCCGATCGACGCGCCCGAGTAGCGCATCCGGGTCGCGAACATCTCCGAGAAGAAGGCCGCTTGAGGCGCGTACATCGCGCCGTGGAAGATGAGCCCGACAGTGACGGCGAGCAGCAGACTTCCGAAGCTCCGGGTGTCGATCAGCGCGAAGAACGGGAACATCCACAGCCCCACGCCGATGGCGCCGACCAGATAGACGGGCTTGCGCCCGATACGGTCCGACAGTGCGCCCCACGCCGGAATGACCGCGAAGTGGATGGCCGAGGCGATGAGTACCGCGTTGAGCGCCGTCTGCTTGCCCAGATCTGCCGCGGTGGTGGCGTAGACGAGGATGAACGCCGTGATGACGTAGTAGCTGATGTTCTCCGCCATCCGGGCCCCCATGGCGATCAGCACATCGCGCCAGTGGTGCCGCAGCACGGCGACGAGCGGCATCTTCTCCGCCGCGGCGGAGGCCGACCTGCGCTCCTTGGCCTGCGCCAGCGCTGCCTTGAACACCGGCGATTCATCGACGGAGAGGCGAATCCACAAGCCGATGACCACCAGCACCCCGGAGAGCAGGAAGGGGATGCGCCACCCCCAGGCCCCGAAGGCCGAGTCCGACATCAGCGCGGTGAGAGCGGAGAGCACCCCGGTGGCGAGCAACTGCCCGGCCGGAGCCCCGGTCTGCGGCCAGGAGGCCCAGAACCCGCGCCGCTCGGGATCCCCGTGCTCCGACACCAGCAGCACGGCCCCACCCCATTCACCGCCTAGGGCGAAGCCCTGCACCAGACGCAGGACGGTGAGGAGCACGGGGGCGGCGGCGCCGACCGTGGCATGCGTCGGCAACAGCCCGATGGCGAACGTCGCTCCGCCCATCATCAACAGACTGAGCACCAACAGCTTCTTCCGGCCGAGCCGGTCGCCGTAGTGCCCGAACACCAGGGCACCGAGCGGCCGGGCGGCGAAGCCGACCGCGTAGGTCAGGAACGAGAGCAGCGTGCCGACGAGCGGGTCGGACTCGGGGAAGAACAGCTTGTTGAAGACCAGCGCGGCGGCTGACCCGTACAGGAAGAAGTCGTACCACTCGATGGTGGTCCCGATGAGGCTTGCGGCGACGATGCGCTTGAGTGAGCGGGTGGTCGGCGGGGCGGATGCCGAGGCAGCCATGAACACCACTTCCGGACGGTTGACGGGGACGGATTCGTGTCGCCACACCGTAGGAAGGGGCAGGTCAGAGGCGTATGTGGCGGGACCCCATAGTTCTCGGGCCGGGTGTGCGCGGGGCCACCATGACAGGCATGTCGAGACTGCTTCGAGGGCCGGGCTGAAGGCTGGCAGGCGCCTGTCCGGGTTGCACCGTTCGGCATGGTTCAGTGCCCTGGTGCTGACTCCTGTGCTGGTTTGGTGCTGACTAAAACCGCATGTCAGCACCCTGATCACCTATCCCGTGCTGACTTGGTGCTGACTACGCAGCGTTGAACTTCGGTATTCGGGGCGGACCGGACGGGTGGTGTCTCTATGGTGTCGGCGGCTGATGCGGCGCAGTCGGGAGTGCGGACCAGGCGCGTGGTCTGCGGGCCTGGTCCAACAGGGAACGCCAGTTCGAGCATATGGGGGAGAGCGCCGAGCGGGGTGGTGAGAGCACCGAGGGGCGATCGAAGCGCTGGTGAACAAGGAGCGGGCCCGTTTCGGCGATTCGAGGGCCATGCCCTCCACGCTGGTTCAGCGTTCGATGCCGGTGGAGTGTTGGGGGGCCTCCCACAGTTTTGGATCCGGAAGCGCTGCGTTGACGGCAGAGCGACAGGACCGCCATGGAGTCGACGGCTCACCACCCTGCACCGACCCGTCCAAAGAGCCGCTCGGCCACATGGGTGTACGGCGCTCGTCGGAACGTCGTTTCGAACGCGTACGGCGGGCACTTCCGCAGCGACGAGGTCGTCGTGTTGCGAGAACGAGGTGGGAGAAGCAGCTACGGGGTGCTGCGCCGTGGCGTCCACGAGTCTTTCGCGTAAGCCGGAAGCCACGTATCGGATCGATCGCGTTCAGTGAGCGTCTACGGCGAGCGCCGCATCGATCTCTTGGAGGAACGGCTCCAGATCACCCGGGTTGCGCGAGGTGATGAGGGTCCAGCCGCGGGAGTCATCCTTGATGACCGGCTCGTCGGTCCATTCACCACCGGCATTGCCGATGTCTGTCCTCAACGAGGGGTAGGAGGTGAGCCTCTTGCCTTCGACGACACCCGCCTCGACCAAGGCCCAGGGGCCGTGACAGATGGCAGCTATGGGGCGCCCGGACGACGTGAAGGAGCGGACGATCTCCGTCGTCGAACCCTGCTGGCGCAGCGCATCGGCGTTCAACGTGCCACCCGGCACGAGCAGTAGGTCGTAATCGGCCGGGTCAACGTCGCTCAAACTAAGTTCGGGGCGTATGGATTTTCCAGGAGCCTTGTCGCCGACCAGGGTCTGAATGTCGTCCGCCGACACGGCAGCGACGTCCACATTGGCGCCCCAACCACGCAGGTGTTCGAGGGGCACCAGGAGTTCGTCCTGCTCGACGCCGTAGTTCGTGACGATTGCCAGCACATTCCGCGTACTCACGTCGTTGTCAGACATTCCCAGACCTTTTCGGTTGGATGGGTCCGCCGGGAGCGGTTTGCTGTCGTGGGGTCCCCGAATCTTTGCGCTTATGCGGCCTCGCCAGGCCTCCCGGCCCGCGGGAAACGATCGGAACCTGCGCCGCGCCGGAGCCCAATCGCCGTGGTGGTGATCACGGAGTCGCGTGGAGACTCGACACCGAAGACCCTGCCTTGCGGGTCGTGCAACAGGGCCGTACGGCGATCACCCTCTACGGCCCGGCCGATGGTTCCGCCACCGTGTCGGGAGGCCGCCTCCGCTGCCGTGCCGGCATTCGGTACGGGGGAGTAGACGTTCCAGCGCGGACTCGTCCGCTCGCCGCTCAGCGCCGAACCGGCCGATACGATCCAGGCTGCCACGTTGCCGACGTCCCGGAGCGCGACGCCGCCCTGCTCGTAGCAGACCCCGCAGCATCGGGGCCGGGCGTAGGCCCACTCAAGTACCTCGGCGTAGAAGCCCCGGGGTGGGCTGGGCGTGGAAACCATGGCGTTGCCTTGCGAGGTGGACTCGCCCCCCAGCATGCACGCTCGGCGCCTTTGGCGGCGAGCGTACAGCGGGTGGCCGAAGCGGGAAGCCACTGTGTTGTTCCTCCGCCCATGCGCTGAGCAGGCACAGGAGGCTTCGGAGCGAACGCTGTCCGCACTCCGTACCAAGGCCGGACACGGCCAGCACTCACACTCCGACGCCGTCTCCCGCCTTGAACTTCGAGAGCAACCGGGGAGACGGATCGCTCCGCAGGACGGCACGGTCAGCACCAGTCAGGGAGACAGCATTCGGGTCGACCACGCGCTGCTTCGCTCGCCGCCATCCTGTACGACGCGGTGGTGCTGTCCGAGGGGGCGTTTCACAGACGATCCGGTCCGGAGGTTCGTCCGCGACGCGTGCGGTCGGCAAGCTCATCGTTGGCTACCGGTGGAGGCGTCGGCTGCCCTGGCCGCTCTCGTGCCCCGCTGGGGTCACCCGCTCAGATGCGGCGGGAGGCGACCCATCGCTCCGTACGGAGTGGTGACCGCGGCCAACGGTGACGACGCCTCCAGTGATGCGTTCGCCGTAGCGATGGCCGACGGCAGCGTGAGTGGACACAGCCACGCGCGCCGGGCGAACTTCGGGGCACGGTGGAAGCATGGTGCGGTGGAGGGCGCGTTCGACGCCCGTGACGAAGACAGACGCCTGCAGTCGTTGATGCGCATCTCCTCCAAAGCGGCTGCCCAATTCCTTTGCTGCCAGTCTCCATCCCCGTGTGAGATGCCGACTGCGGCGCCAGGACCCTGTCCCGTTGTCACGGACCATTTCCGAGGCGACCTCACTCAACTTGCGGTTGGTCCGCTGGGAAGGTGCGAAGCAGCGACGCGAGAAGGGACGAGAGCAATGACCACAGAACCTTCCCCCGAGGGCCCGGGGCCAGCCCCCAGTCGGCCGGATCCGGTGCCACACGACCCGCAGCCGCCGCCCGAACCAGGTCCCAGCGAACCCGAGCCCCAGCCAGACACGTCGCCCCCGGCGCCGGGTCCCAGTTCTCGCCCGGTCCCCGAGCCGCCCGACTGACTGGAGAGTGCCGCTCCCCGCGGCTCATATTTCTGGTGGCTTCGTCCATGAGAATGGACAGCACTTCGACACCGAGTCGGGAGGCAGGACCCTCCTGAGACCGGGCGGAAGTTCACGAGTTTCGGCTCTGGTCCCCTTCGTGTGGTCGCGTACACAGGGTGACTGTTGATCTTCGCCTAATGGATGGTTCCAGTGGTCGTAGGCGGTCAGAGCGCGCATGACTGACCGGCCCGCGCATCAGGCCCCCTTAGTGGTCTGCGCCGGAAGTCCTTCGGGGGTTGACTCTGGAGTCGGGGCGGTGTGTGTCATGTGGGCGCCTGAGGCTCAGCTCTCCATGTCGACGGCGAGGACCTCGCCGTGACCGTCGAATGTCACGACTAGTGTCCTGCGCCGGGAATTCGATCAAGATATGCGGCGAGGCGTTCGAGGATCTCGTCGGCGCTCTTCGTCCAGGCGAAGGGGCGGGGGTTCTCGTTCCAGGTCTCGATCCAGATTCGGATGTCTTTCTCCAGCGCGTGGAGGGACTTGTGGGTGCCGCGCCGTATCTGCTTGTCCGTCAGGAGTCCGAACCACCGCTCGA
>NZ_JBEYTM010000064.1:0-42680 GCF_040643055.1 Streptomyces sp. NPDC047515 | reverse complement strand
TCCGCCGCTACATCATCTGGCGAAACCGCCATGCCGACGACCGGCGCCTACGCGCCGTCGTCGACAGGGCAAACGTTGCCTGATCCGGCACTAGCGTGCGTTGCGTAGCTTGAGAATGTATGTCGCAGTCAGCGCAACGGCACGGTCTTCGTCATCTGACAGATCTGCGAGGGCACGTGACGTCAGGATCCCCGGGATGTCCGCGAGCGCCTGTGTCAGCCGTCGACGTGCAGACGATCCGATGGTGCCGTCGGCGAGGCAGTCGACGAGCCCAGTGGCGATCTGATCCGCCAACGCGGGATCACCCGCCAGCGTGCTCAGTGCATCGGCTGCGTCGGCGTCGTTCCTCTCCTCGACGATCATGTCGATGAGCGTCGGCACCGCGTCGGCCACTCCACGTGCCCCGAGCGCCAGAGCCGCGTACCCACGGACCACGATGTCGGGGTTCGTCAGGGCGTCCTGCAGCAGTGCGGTCGCCTCACCGTTCGGAATCTCGGCGATGGACTGGACGGCACGTTTCCGCACCTCGGCCGCGGGTGAGCCGAGGCCCTCCGCCAGCAGTGCCGGCCCGTCCTCGCCCGATTGCGCCAGAGCCCAACGAAGGGCTCCGGCGACGTTCGGGTCCGACTCGCTCAGCACGGCCTCGACCAGCGCTTCCACCGGCACGGGAACTTCCGCGACCGCGGACAGGGCCGCGCGCTGCCGCCTCCCCGCGCTCTTCGACCCCAACGCCTGGAGGAGCGCGACGATCTGGAGGACGTCCTCCCAGTCGGCGGGTTCCGCGGCACCGATCCGACGGAGTTGCGTGAGCAGCTCCGTCTCCGCTGCGATGCGGTCTCGTGTCTGGCGGATGAGGTCGTCGACGAGTTCCGTGGGCGCGAAGCCGGGGTCATCGAGCGCGCGCCTGACGTCGCGCAGCGACAGCCCCAATGACCGCAGGCTCTCGATGTGGAAGACTCGCCGGATGTTCTCGCTGGAGTACTCCCGATAGCCGGAGTCGGTACGACCCGTCGGCCGCACCAGGCCGAGAGATTCGTAATGCCTGAGCATGCGGGCGCTGACCCCGGACCGTCGCGCGACATCACCGATCAACACTGCCTACCGCCCCTCATCGCCGGCCTCGCCGAGGGCTACGACGCGCTTCGCCTCCTCGATCGCGAACTCGAATCCGGCATCCGGGTCGCGCCACAGCCGTTCCGTGGCGATCGCGTGCGCGCGCACACGAGGGTCGAGATCCGTCGTCGCGGCGCCCAGTGCCGGCAACATCACCTCCCCGAGCGCGATCAGCGCTCGGCTGAGGCTCAGCTGCGTCTCGCCTTCGCCGCGCCCGAGCTGCCTCGCCAACACTACGGCCAACTCGCGCTCCTCACCCTCGGGCACGAGCACGACCGCTGTCCGCCAGGCGCTCCGGGCCACCTCGTCGTCGGCGTCCGACAGCAGCGCCGGTGTGATCGCCGGCCACGCTTGCCGATCCCCGATCTTGGACAGCGTGTGCAACGCCTGGCTCCGTGCCTGCGCACGCTCCGAGCGGACTTCGTCGAGAAGCACCGGGACCGTCATCGATGCCGCGTGGCGGGTGAGTGCCCACGTCAGCATTTCGCGCACGAAGAACTCGGGCTCGATCGCGCATCGCTCGATGAGCTTGCCGATGAACCCCGGGTCAGGGGTCGTGCCGGCCGCCAGCGCTGCCTGCAGCCGGACCGACGCGCCCTTGCTCTCCAGCCCCTGGAGAGCTCGCATCGTGTTCGTGTCCTCTTTCGGCATGGCCATGAGGGCCACCACCTCCTTGGCTGCAGTGAAGACCTTGTCACTGTGTCAAGGTCAAGTGGAGCCAGCCGGAGAGCCGCTCGAACCGCGGGTGCGCGGTCCGCTCGATCGAAGTCACCATTCCGCCCCGGCCTCGGGCGACAGCCCAACAGCACACCAATGAAGCTGCGCCGAATGGGTGAGGGGCTGTGTCCTCAGGGCTTCGACAATGCTCTGGACACCCGTCGCGACCGGGTCCAGGCCCGGGTCAATCCACGCACGTCACCGTCCGGTTGGCACGGTCCGGACCGTGGCGTCCCGTTTCCCCGTGGCGTCCGGCCGTCCCGCCTGCCTGTCCTGTCCACCTGCACCGTCGGCCCGGCGGCGCCCGTCCGTCCCGCCCGTCAGCCCAGCGCGTCCGCCAACGCCTTGTCCGCCGCGGCGCGCGACTCGTGCCACAGCGTGCTGACCGGGATCCATACATGGACTCCCGCGGGCATGCCCACGGTGGCCGCGCGGAACGTGACCCCTTGGTGGGAGGGGTCGGCCGCCACGGACAGGCTGCCGACGACATGCCCTTCGGTGGTCTCGGGGTCCGCCGTGCGGACGGCGGCGTACGCACGCTCGCCCCCGGCGAGCACGTAGGGGCCGCTCTCGGCGGGTGGCACGGGCTCGGCGGAGCCGTCCAGGCTGCTGAAGGTGACCGTCGGGATCCGGTCCACGGCACAGGCCCGGCCGCCATGGTTGGTGACGGTGAAACGGGCGACATTCCGCTGTCCGCCGGGTGCGGCGCGCACGTCCAGATCCCGCTCCGGACAGATCCCGGGACGGCTGACGGTCCGAGCAAGGGCTGTGCCGGTCGTGGCCGACGCCGCGGCGGCGGTCAGCGTCAGGGCGGCCGCGACGGTGAGTGCGGGGGCGAGAGCGGGGCGAAGACGCATGGTGTTTCTCCCGTTGGATCGACAGCCTGCGGATGCACGGCCGGACGGCCCGGCGGCCGGGTGCACCGCCATGGACAGTGTGACCTGCATCTCTCAAGCAGCGCGACAGATCCGACATATCGGTTCGGGATATCCGGATATCGGCGTCGGAGCCGATCTCGGAGCCCGCGCCCGCCCCGGCCACCCTGCCTCGTGCACCGCTACCGCGCCCGGAGTGTAGCCCTCACTTCGCGGTCGGGCTGCAGCGTCAGCGCCGGTACGGGGTTGACGACGCCCGGGTCCACGTCCAGCTGGAATCGGCGGGCCAGCACGGCCAGGATCAATACCGCCTCGACCATCGCGAACCGCGCGCCCAGGCAGACCCGCGGTCCGCCGCCGAACGGGAACCACGCGTACTCCGCGATCTCGTCGCCCGCCTCCGGATCCCAGCGCTCGGGGCGGAACTCCTCCGGCTCGGGAAACCAGCGTTCGTCACGGTGCGTCGCCCACTGGCTCGTCCACACCCTGGTGCCGCGCGGCATGGGGACACCGCCGATCCGCGCGCCCTCCTTGGCGACGCCGGTGACCAGCCAGATCGTCGGGTAGAGGCGCAGGGTCTCCTTGACCACGCACTGGGTGTACGTCAGTCGGGCGTAGTCGTCGAACTCCGGCTCCCGGTCACCGAGGACTCGGTCCAGCTCCTCGTCGAGCGCGGCGCGCGCCCGGGGATTGCGGGACAGCAGATACCAGGCCCACACCAGCGTGGAACTGGTCGTCTCGTGTCCGCCGATGTACAGGGTGACCGTCTCGTCGCGTATCTCCTGGTCCGTGAGGCGGGCGCCCGTCTCGTCCACCGCGGTCAGCAGTCGGCTCAGCAGGTCGGGGCGGTCGTCCCCGCCGTCGCGGTGCCGGGCCACCACCCGGCTCACCTCGGCGTCGATGACCGCGGCGGCCTTCCTGATCCTGGCCCGGCCCGGTGTCGGCACCCAGTCCGGCAGCAGCGCGCCGATGCCGGCGAACTCCTTGCCGATCTCCTGCTGCGCCACATCCATGGCACGGCCCATCGCGTCGGCGTCGGCCGGGGTGTCCACACCGAAGATCGTGCGGACCGCGATCCTCTGCGTCAGCGCCGCCATCTCCCGCTTGACGTCCACGCGTTCACCGATGGACCAGGTGTCCGCCAGCTCCACCGCGCTGCTCGCCATCGTCGCCGCGTACGAGCGCACCTGCTTGGGTCGTACGGAGGGCTGCACCAGCGACCGTTTCCGTCGCCAGTCCGTACCACGGGCCACCACCACGCCGTTGCCCATCACCGTGCGGAACGCGATGCCGAGTGCGGGCTGGTCGAAGGTGCGTTCCGTCTCGGTGAGCAGTTCGCCGATGCACTTGGGATCGGCTATGTACACACAGGAGTTGGGGCCGAATCGCCAGCCGACCATGTCCCCGTGACCGCGCAGCCGTTCGAAGAAGGCGAGGGGGTTCTTCGCGAACCACGGCAGGCTGCCGAGAAGCGGTAACCCCTTCGGGCCGGGCGCGATCGTGTGGCCTCGCGGTTCGGCGCCGACGGCCGGGCCGGTCTCCGTGGACATGAAAATCTCCGCTCCCTGTGGCGCGCCCGACGGGGGTGCGCAGCGACCTGACCTCAGAGGTGCCGCACGGCGTGGAAGACGTCATCGGCCTTGTGAGGTACGTGAGTTGTCGAGGGTAGTCGCCGTGGTGCCCGGAGCGCGCGGGTGGTGGGGGAGCGGAGGGGATCTGTACGCCGTCGCCGGACGGGCTCGGTTCCAGAGCCCGTCCGGCGACACCTGTCGGTGGGCTCCCGGTCCGGAGCCCGTCCCACGACGTGTGGGTCAGACGCCCGGCGGAACGCGGGACGGGCGGCCGGTGCCGCGGGTGAGGGAGTAGCCGAAGACCGCCGCGAGCGCCCCCAGAACGCCGCCGCCGACCGTCCACGGCCAGCGGTCGGTCCACCAGCCGGAGGCCCAGCCGTCCTCGGGTTCGCTGCCGAGCGAGACCTTGGCCGACGTGTCGTCACCACCGTTCGCCGGTGAGTCGGACGCGTCCGACACAGGTGAGACGACGGACGTGCCGGGGACCAGCGGCCGCGCGAGCGTGCCGTCGACGTCCGCGGCACCACCCTTGTCGACCGCCGTGACCTCGACCTCGGTCTGCACCGGAAGACCGAGGTCCGCCGAGGGCAGATCGACGACCGTGAGGCGCACGTAGTAGCTGCCCGGCAGCGGGTCGTTGGCCCACGGCTCGGACCAGGCGCGGACGGTCCGCAGCACGCAGGTCAGCTCGACGGTCGACGCGTCGGCCGCCGCCTTCCCGGTCTGGCGGCCGTACATGCAGGCCTGACGGCGCCGCAGCCCGTCGTACACATCGACCTGCCAGGTCGACGCGCCGTGCCGGGTCGCGGTCTCCGGCAGGGTGATCTTGGCCTTGACGGTGGCGCGCTGGCCCGCGTCGGCGGGGAACACCCAGTACAGGTAGTCACCCGTGGAGGCACCGGCGGTGGCGGGCTGGTTCTGCTGGACCGCCGTGGCCGTGCGGAAAGTGGTGCCGGCCTCGGTGGGGCCGGACGCGCTGTCGGAGGTGCTCGGGTCCGGGTTCGCCGACGGGTCGTCGGCCGAGGCGGCGCCCGCCGACGTCAGCAGGGCGAGGCCGGTCAGCAGCGCGCCCGCGAGCACACGTGTCGTACGCATCATCAGTTGGTCCTCCAGACGGCGACGCGCCAGCGCGAGATCCAGCCGGTCAGCAGGCCCGCGACCAGCCCGGTGAGCACCAGTACGCCGAGCAGCCACCAGCCGTGGCCGAGACCGAACGCGGCGACATCGGCTGCGTCGTCCGGGGCGTCCACCAGGTCCACGGTCAGCTCGACCGGCATGCCCGGCTCGGTCTTCACGGAGGCCGGAGCCGAGAAGGAGTTGCTCACCTGGAGGCACACGGTCTCGGCGGGAGGCTCGGTGCCGTCGTCCGCGGCGTCCTGTTCCGGCTTCGGATAACGCAGGCCGGAGGAGATCGCGTCGGTGCGGCCGGTGCCCGACTCCGAGCCCCGGACGATCTCCCGTCCGTGCACGGTCACCGCGCGCAGCAGCACACCGTAGTCGTTGTTCACGGCGCGGTCGGCCGAGACGCTGACCGAGGCGCGCAGCTCCTGACCGGGGCGCACGTCCACCCGGTACCAGCGGTGCTCGCCGATCTTCTCCCGGTCGGTGTACAGGCCCGCCTTGAGCTCGGGAGCCTTGGAACAGCGGTCCGCGCCCTCGGTCGCCACCGGTGTGACGACGGGCTCGGCGGCCCGCTCGACCAACTGCTTGACGCGGCCGGAGAGTTCATCGGAGTGCTGGACGGCGGTGTAGGTGCCGCCGGTGGCCTCGGCGATGCAGGTCAGCTGCTCGCGGATCTTCGCGTTCGGCACCAGGCCCAGCGTGTCGATGACGAGGTGGATGCCGCGGGCCGCGATGTCACGTGCCACCTCGCACGGGTCGAGCGGGCCACAGGTGTCCTCACCGTCGCTGATCAGCACGATCCGGCGGGTGGAGTCACCGCCTTCGAGGTCGTCGGCGGCGCCCAGCAGGGCCGGGCCGATCGGGGTCCAGCCGGTGGGGGCCAGGGTGGAGACCGCGGTCTTCGCCTCGGTACGGTCCAGCGGACCGACCGGGTACAGCTGCTTGGTGTCCTTGCAGCCGACCTTCCGGTCATTGCCCGGGTAGTCGGCTCCGAGCGTCCGGATACCGAGCTCCACCTGCTCGGGCACCGCGTCCAGGACCTCGTTGAACGCGTGCTTCGCCGCGGCCATCCGGGACTGGCCGTCGATGTCACGGGTCCGCATCGAACCACTGACGTCGAGCACCAGCTCGACCTTGGGGGCGGCCTTGGTGGGGGTCTCATCGGCTGCGGCGGGAAGTGCCGTACCGAGCCCGGCGGTCAGGGTGGCGAGCAGAATGCCCACCCCGACCGTCAGCCTTCTTCTTATGATCATCGCCGGATACTATTGAAGATCGCTTCGCTTCCCCAAACCGGTCCGACGGCGGTCACGGGCCCACGCCCGGGGCGGCCCGGCCGAAGTGACAGCCAGTCAACGTCCCTTGCCGGATGTGCCGGATGCGTCGGGTGTACGGGAGTCAGGCCCCGCCCAGCAAGGGGTCCGTGGCCCGCAGCAGAACCGAGCCGACCCGCTCCCAGGTGGCCGAGTCCTTCTGCACCAGGGGAAGTTGAGCCTCCGCCCCGGTGTCCCAGCCGGTGGCGATCGTGACCGGGTCGTCGCCGGTGGCCGCGGCGGCGGCGAGTGCGGCCGCGCCCAGAGCCACCAGTTCGCCGCTGCCCGGCACGATCACCGGTCGCCCGGAGAGCCGACGTACCGTCTCCACCCAGGCGCGCCCCCGGGCACCGCCGCCGATCAGGCGCAGCGGCCGGGCGGCGACCTCGGGATCGGCGGGGTCGAGACCGCAGGCCCGGAGGAGTTCGTCGAGGGCGCGCAGCACGGTGATGACCGCGCCCTCGTAGGCGGCGCCGAGGAGTTGCTGTGGGGTGGTGTCGTGCCGGAGCCCGGTGAGCAGGCCCGCGGCGGTGGGCAGGTCGGGGGTCCGTTCGCCGTCGAGGTAGGGGAGGAGCACCGCCTCGCCGCCGGGCGCCGCGTCCTCGCGGTCCAGGCCGAGCAGTGCGGCGATCTTGTCCACGGCGAGCGTGCAGTTGAGGGTGCAGGCCAGCGGGAGATACGTACCGTCAGCGGCGGCGAAGCCGGAGAGCGCCGTCGAGGTGGGCCGGGTCCGGGAGGCCGCGAAGACCGTTCCCGAGGTGCCGAGACTGAGGACGGGGTGGTCCAGCAGTCCGGCGCCGCCGAGTCCGAGGCCGACGGCGGCACTCATGTTGTCCCCGGTGCCCGCGGCCACGGCGATCGAGGCGGGCAGGCCGAGCGCATCGGCGGCTTCGGCCGTCAGCGAGCCGACGCGGGCCGCTCCCGTCCGCGCCACCTCGGGCAGCAAGGAGGCGTCCAGGCCGAGGAGTTCGAGCAGTCCGGGGTCGTAGGCGCCGATCGCTGTGGAGTACCAGCCGGTGCCCGAGGCGTCACCGGGGTCGGTGACGGCGGCGCCCGTGAGGCGTTCGGTCAGGAAGTCGTGAGGGAGGCGAACGGCCACGGCCCCGGCGACGTTCTCCGGCTCGTTCTCCCGCAGCCACTGCCACTTGGACGCGGTGAGGGCGGCCACCGGCACCGACCCGGTACGGGCGGTCCAGGCCGCGGCCCCGCCGAGTGCCGCGGTGAGGGCGGCGGCCTGCGGGGCGGAGCGGGTGTCGTTCCAGAGCATGGCGGGGCGCAGGGGGCGCCCGCCGGGGCCGAGGACCACGAGGCCGTGCTGCTGCCCGGCGACCGCGATGCCGGTCACGGCGGACGCGGCGACACCGGACTCCTTCAGCCCGGCCGTGACCGCTTCGCACAGCGCCCGCCACCACACCTCCGGATCGCTTTCCCGCGCACCCGCCTCGCCGGTGACGGCATGCGGGGCACGGCCGACGGAGAGCAGCCGGCCGGTCCCGGCATCGACGAAGGCGGCTTTGGTGGACTGCGTGGAGCTGTCCACACCGATGACGACGGTGCGCGGCGGCATGGGTGACCTCGTTCCTGTGCTGCGGGCGGCGGGGGCGCGGGGGAGGCGGGTGCGTACATCGCTTCGGGGTACGGCCGCAGGAGCCCACCCATTGATTTGATCGTACGGAAAACAAATTACGCGATCGATCCCGTCGGGAACAGTGATCGTTCAGGGATTTCGCCGATGAGGGGAGATGAGAAGTGATGAGGGGTTACGTCCCGAGGGTGCCGCGTGCATGATTAGTCATGACAGTGAACAAATAGGGTTTGGTCATCTCGACCAGCCATGGAACCCTCAGTACCGAAGGCGGCCAGACGATGACGGAACACTTCACGCCCACCCCTGACGACAAGTTCACCTTCGGACTGTGGACGGTGGGCTGGCAGGGGCGTGACCCCTTCGGTGACGCGACCCGTACGGCGATCGACCCGGTCGACTCCGTCCGGCGGCTCGCGGAGCTCGGCGCGTACGGTGTGACATTCCACGACGACGACCTGATTCCGTTCGGCTCGACGGACACCGAGCGCGAAGGGATCGTGAAGCGGTTCCGGCAGGCGCTGGACGCGGCCGGACTCGTCGTCCCGATGGCGACGACGAACCTCTTCACCCACCCGGTGTTCAAGGACGGCGCGTTCACCGCCAACGACCGGGACGTACGCCGCTACGCCCTGCGCAAGACCCTGCGCAACATCGACCTCGCCGTCGAGCTCGGCGCGACCACCTATGTGGCCTGGGGCGGTCGCGAGGGCTCCGAGTCCGGCGCAGCCAAGGACATCCGGGTCGCCCTCGATCGTATGAAGGAAGCCTTCGACCTGCTCGGCGACTACGTCACCGAGCAGGGATACGACCTGAGGTTCGCCATCGAGCCCAAGCCGAACGAGCCGCGCGGCGACATCCTGCTGCCGACCATCGGTCACGCCCTCGCCTTCATCGAGCGTCTTGAGCGCCCGGAACTGGTCGGCGTCAACCCGGAGACCGGGCACGAGCAGATGGCCGGGCTGAACTTCCCGCACGGCATCGCGCAGGCGCTCTGGGCGGGAAAGCTCTTCCACATCGACCTGAACGGCCAGTCCGGCATCAAGTACGACCAGGACCTGCGCTTCGGCGCGGGCGATCTGCGCCAGGCGTTCTGGCTGGTCGACCTGCTGGAGACGGCCGGTTACCAGGGCCCGCGGCACTTCGACTTCAAACCGCCGCGGACCGAGGACTACGACGGTGTCTGGGCGTCGGCCGCGGGCTGCATGCGCAACTACCTGATCCTCAAGGAGCGCGCCGCCGCCTTCCGGGCCGACCCCGAGGTGCGGGAGGCGCTGCGCGCGTCCCGGCTCGACGAGCTGGCCCGTCCGACCGCGGAGGACGGCGTGGCCGGGCTGCTGGCCGACCGGTCGGCCTTCGAGGAGTTCGACGTGGACGCGGCGGCGGAACGGGGGATGGCGTTCGAGGTCCTGGACCAGCTGGCGATGGACCACCTGCTCGGGGTCCGCTGACCTCCGCCGCGGCGGCGCGGGTCCATGGGGGCGGGCCGGACACCCGGTGTCCGGCCCGCCCCCATGGCACGGCCGGCCGGGACGCGGGGTCGGACCGGTTGTCCGGCCCGTCGCGGATCGGGGGAGAGGAGGCGGATCGGCCAGGTGCCCGGCCCATCGAGGCTCGGGCGGCTCGGGAGGCCGTCCCGTCGGCGCCCGCCGGGCCGGTCCGGCCTGACGCCCGTCCGGTCGGTGGCTGGCCGTGCGCGCCGCGCACGGCGGCATATCAGCCGGCTTCCCGGCTCCTCGCGTACGCCACCGGGTCGGCCAGCACCCCCGTCATCACCAGCGCCGCAGCACCCCGCGCCGCGTCGCCCGCGACGGACGAGGCGCGCAGCCGGCCACTCCCTGGGGACCAGAGGCCCGACACCACCCGGCCGGTCAGCTCCTCGGCGGCGGGCGGTGACAGCCACGGCATCAGGTTCCGGTAGATCCCGCCGAGCACCACCGCGTCCGGGTCGAGCAGATTCACCGCCCCGGACAGCACCCGCCCCAGCATCCGGCCGGCCTCCGCGACAGCGGCCACCGCCCGCTCGTCCCCGGCGCGAGCGCGTCGCTCCAGCTCGGCGACGCCACCGCCTTGGCCGGACTCCTCGATCCCGGCGGCCCGCAGCAGCGCCGCCTGTCCCGCGTACTGTTCCAGGCAGCCGCGCGAGCCGCACCGGCACTCCGGTCCCGCCGCGTCCACCACCACATGCCCGATCTCCCCGGCGAATCCGTGCGCCCCGCGCAGGAGTTCACCGTCGACGACCAGGGCGCCGCCGACACCGATCTCGCCCGTCAGATAGAGGAAGCTGCGGATGGCGTCGAGCCCGCCGAACCAGAGCTCGGCCAGCGCCGCCAGATTGGCCTCGTTCTCCGAACCCACCGGCAGCGCCTGGTGACCGGGGCGTTCGGTGGCGAGCGACGAGGCGAAGAGCTCTTCGGCCGGAACCCGGTTCCAGCCCAGGTTGGGTGCCTGGCGCACCGTACCGCCGGAGACCAGACCGGGAAGCGCGAGGGCCACCCCGACCGGGAACAGTTCCTGCTCGCGCGCAGACCCCAGAGTGCGCGCGGCGATGCCGGCCGCCCGCGCCAGCACCTCCGCCGGGGGCGCGCCGCGGTTGTCCAGGTGCTCGGTGAGCCGCACCCGGCCGGTGCCCGCCAGATCGACGACACACACCGACACATAGTCGATGTTGACCTCTACGCCGAGCCCCGCGGGCCCGGTGCGTGCCACCTTGAGCGCGGTCCCGGGGCGGCCCGCCTGCCCGCTGAAGGACTTGCCGGACTCGGTGAGGAATCCGATGTCGAGGAGCTGCTCGACGAGCGAGGACACCGCGGCCCGGGTCAGCCCCACTCGCGCGGCGACCCCGGCCCTGGTCGCCTCGCCCGCGTCCTCGTCACGGACGGCCCGCAGCACCAGGCTGAGATTGCTCCGACGCACGGTGGCCTTGTCGGCCTTGGGCCCCAGCGGAGTGAGGTTGCTCTTCATATTGGATCCGAGCCTATGCGATGGTCCGTGCGATCCCTCCGGTGAGCAGGTGCGCCTCCGGGCCGTCCGGTCCAGCCGGTCGCCCGCCACCTCCCCCGACCGGGGACGGCCCGTCCGCGGGGGAAGGAACCGCCGCGAACGGGCCGCCACTGGACCCGTGGGCGCGCATGGCCGCACGGGTCGCCGGAACGCCGGGTGCTCAGGCCGTCGAACCACGCTCCTTGAGCATGTCCGCCATCAGCGCGATCTCCGACTGCTGGCCCCGGACCATGCCCGCCGCCAGGTTCCTGATCTCGTCGGTGCCGGCCGCGTCGGCCGCCGCCTGTGCCATCTCCGCACCGGCGCGGTGATGGGCGGTCATCAGCTTCAGGTACAGCACCTCGGCGGCCTTGCCCTTCGCCGCCCGCAGAGCGTCGAGTTCGGTGTCGGTCGCCATGCCCGGCATCAGTGAACCGTCATCCCTGGACGTGAAGGCATGCCCCATCCACTTCATGGGAGGAGCGTCGGACGACTTCGCCCGGCCCCACATCTCCAGCCAGCCGAGCATCATGCCGCGCTGGTTGGCCTGGGTGTTGATGATGTCGTACGCGAGCCGGCGCACCGCCACGTCGGACGTACGGTCCCGCACGATGAACGACATCTCGACCGCCTGCTGATGGTGGATCGACATGTCGCGGGCGAACCCGACGTCGACCGACGCGTCCGAGAGGGCGGGTGCCTGTGCGGCGGAGCCCGCGGACGAGGACGGCCGCACGAGCATCAGCGCGACCAGGCCCAGGGCGAGCAGCAGCACCACACCGCCCGCCACCACCATCGGGCGCGAGGAGCGGGTCGCCGGCGTCACTGGGCGACCCCGCCGGTGCAGGCCGCGCCCGGCTCCGGGGTCTGCGGCCCCTGCACGTACTTGGTGAAGAACTGCGCCACGCGTGGGTCGGCGGAACTCGTCACCGTCACCTGCTTGCCCCACGCGCTGAGCATGAGCGGGGCGGCCTGGTCCTCGACCGGGCTCATCAGCGAGTACGGCGTCGTCCTGACCCGCTCACCGAACTTCTCGATGTCGGCCGGCTTCGCCTTGCTCGTGTACGTGACCCACACCGCGCCGTGCTCCAGGGAGTGGACGGCGTTCTCCTTCGGTATCGCCTTGGTGTAGACATCGGCGTCGCAGTTCATCCACACCGGATGGTGATCGCCGCCGACCGGCGGGTTCATCGGGTAGTCGACCTTCTTCTCGACATGGTTCTGCGTGAGCTTGTCCCAGGTCCGCTCGCCCCGCACGGGCGAGGACTTGGCCTCGGCGCCGGCCTTCTCCTTCTTGTCGGCGGCGGACATGAGATAGCCGCCGCCTGCGACCAGCGCGGCCACCAGGGCGACGGAGGCGGTCAGGACGATGACGCGGCTGCGCCGCTCGCGGGCCCGCTCCTTGCGGCGGGCCTCCTCCAGTTTGGCGCGGCGCGCGGCGGCAGGGGTGTTCTGCTTCTTGGCGTTAGCCATGGAAAGTCCTTCGGTTCAACACGATCGATGGAGTCGAGGGCATGCGGAAGAACGTCCTCGGTGTCCCGAGGAACGAGCCCTGTCTCTGGGGTCTTTCGTTTGGATCAGGCCGGATCGGCGAGCGAGGTCCGGTGCCGTGGATCGCAAGGCGCAAGAGAGAGCCATGGCGGAGTCATGGCGACCGACGACAATGCGGCGAGGCGCGATGCCGGGGCACGCGAGCCCGGCGTGATCCACACGAGAGGCCTAGATCCGTTGAACCTGCAGACGGAGATGGTCGACTTCCCGAACGGCGTCGTTGGACGGGCCGCGGATCGCGGCGGCGCCGGTGAGCGGGGCGACGGGGGCGGTGGCGGTCGTGCGGGGAAGGGCCACGGGTGCGCTCTGGCCGGGCAGCACGACCGATGTCGCGTGCTCGGAGGTCTCATGGCAGGAACTGCCCACGCCCCAGTCGTCCGGGGCGTGGGCGACCACGGCCTGAACGGCCGCCGGATGGACCGGTGTCATGCCCCGGGCGGCAGCCGCGGCGTGTGTGCCGGACCCGTGGGCCGCCGAGCCCGGGGCCGTCATCGAGCAGCACGAGACCATGGCGAGCAGTACGAACAGCCAGCCGAGAACGGCCGACGCGTGGGCGCTCTGCCGTCGTCGGCGCGTCCCTCCGCTCGGCGTGTCCATCCCGCCATCGTACGTGGTGTGTGAAGTTTCAATGAGGGGTGGGAGGGTCCCGGGTGGGGGAGTACGCCACCGCGGTCGGCGGACGGCACTCGCACGCCACGGCCGAGGGCGGGGCGGCGCGCCGCACCGTGCGATGATGCGGCCATGCCGTACTTGGTGCCGCCCCATATTCCCCCCGGGCGCCTCGCGGACTCCGTGCAACCCGCTCTCCCCGTCGCCGAAGACCTGCTCCTGCGGCCGTGGCGGTACGGGGACGCGCCGGCGGTTCTCGCCGCCTTCGCCGACCCGGCCATCCAGCGCTGGCATCTGCGCCGGGCCGACACCGAGGACGAGGCGCGCGACTGGATCGATCAGTGGCGCAACGCCTGGTACTGCGAGACCGGGGCCCATTGGGCCGTCGTCCGCCCCGGGAGCACGGCCGGCGGAGCCGAGGAGCTGCTCGGCCGGATCTCGCTCCGCTCGCTGATACCGGCCATCGGTCAGGCCGAATGCGCTTACTGGATGCTGCCGGCGGCCCGGGGACGGGGCATCGCGCCCCTGGCCCTCCTGACGCTGACGTGCTGGTCGTTCGACGAGATCGGGTTCGAGCGCCTCGAACTCCATCACTCCGTACGGAACGAGGCGTCCTGCCGGGTGGCGGCCAAAGCGGGTTTCACCCTGGAGGGCACCAAACGCCGGGGCCATCTGCACGCCGACGGCTGGCACGACATGCATGTCCATGCCCGGATCCGTGGGGACGGCGCCCCGGGCTGACCCCGGCCGCGGCCAATCCGTGGGGACGGCGCCCCGGGCTGACCCCGGCCGCGGTCGGCCGCCCCACCTCCGCCCGCCCCGTCCCCACCGCCGGGCCCGGCGACGCGCGACGACCGGACCCGTCCTGCATCCGCCCCTGAGCGGCCCGGACGCGGTGCGGCGCAGGCGCGGCGCCTTCTCGGCACGGCCGCGCGTGCGGTCATATGCGGTCCAGCGCGCGGTCGGTGAGAGGGCCCGCGCAGCCGGTGTACCGGGCGGGCTCGGTCAGTTCGGACAGATCGAGACCGGAGAGCTCGGGCTCCTCGTCGAGTACATCGGTAAGTACGTCGGCCAGATCCGTGGTCTCTGCACGGGCCCGCGCGGCCGCGTTCACCAGGACCTCCTTGGCACGTTTGCGGCCGATCCGCTCGGCGAACACGGCGGCGAGCCGCTCCGAGACGATCAGCCCGTCCGTGAGCTGGAGGTTCTCCCGCATGGCGTACGGGACGACGCGCAGTCCCTCGGTGAGTTCGGCGGCATCGCGCGCGGCCCCGCCGACGAGCCGCAGCAGTTCGCGCAGCGGCTCCCACTCGGCGTGCCACGCCCCGGCCGGCCGCTCGTCCCCGGCGGCGAGCGAGCCGTACAGAGTCGCCGCCAGGCCGGGGGCACGACGGGCGGCCGCCGCGATCAGTGTGGCGCGCACCGGGTTGGCCTTCTGCGGCATGGTGGACGAGCCACCGCCCCGGCCCTCGGTGACCTCGCCGATCTCGGTGCGGGACAGAATGAGCACATCGGCCGCCAGCTTGCCGAGCGCGCCCGCGGTGAAGGCCAGCGCGCCCGCCAGGTCGGCGACCGGGGTACGCAGGCTGAGCCACGGCAACAGCGGTTCGGCCAGCCCGAGTTCGTTCGCGAACGCCTGGAGCACGGCCAGCCCGCGGCCGTCGTCCTCGGCGAAGTCATCGGCCGTCTCGGCCTCGTCGACCGGGGCGAAGGTGTTGAAGGCCGCCAGCGTCCCCGCCGCGCCGCCGAGCTGTACGGGCAGCGACTCCCGCACGGCCGACAGCCGGTCCCGTGCGTCCAGGATGAGCGTCCGCCAGCCCGCCGCCTTCAGCCCGAAGGTGGTCGGCACGGCGTGCTGGGTGAGTGTGCGGCCGGCCATCGGGGTGTTGCGGTGCGCGACGGCGAGCCGTGCCACCGCGTCCGCGGCCCGCACCAGGTCGTCGAGCACCGGGGCCAGGGTCCGCGCGGCGACCAGCATGGCGGCGGTGTCGAGGATGTCCTGGCTGGTGGCGCCCCGGTGGACATAGGGCCGGGCGTCCGGTTCGACGAGGGCGAGCAGGTCGGCGACCAGCGGGGTGACCGGGTTGCCGCTCTCGCGTGCGCGCAGCGCCAGGTCCCGTACGTCGAACCGACGCGCTTCGGCCGACGCGGTCACCGCCCGCCCGGCCGCGGCGGGGGCGAGCCCGCAGCCCGACTGGGCACGGGTCAGCGCGGCTTCGGCGTCGAGCATCGCCTGCAGAAAGGCGCTGTCGCCGCCGGCCGTCTCGGCGGGGGAGCCCGCCCGCCCGGGGGCGAGCAGTCCGGCATCGCTCTCGTACATCAGCTGAACTCCAGGAAGACCGTTCGCCGTCCCCCTTCGGGCGGCTGTCGAACCGGTGGGCACGCGGGCTCGTGGGTGTCGCGATCGGAGTGGCCCGGCCTGATCCGGGCGAGAAACCCTGAGGGCGCTCCCGTCATCCCGGGTGGCTCGGCGTGCGGCGTCGGATGCGGTGCATCGCAAGCGGAGGGGCGTCTCTGTACTGGACATATTCGGGCGTTCCGGCAACGCGGCGAGGCGCCGTGGCCGACGCCGCACGCCCGCTCGGGGCCACGGGACAGCCCTCAGCCCTCGTCGGCCGCCCGGTGGATGCCGAACACCGCGCCCTGCGGATCCCGTACCACCGCGATGCGCGGCCCGTCCGGAATGCTCGTCGGGGGCATCAGCAGTTCGCCGCCCGCCCCCTGTGCGGTGGCTGCCGTCGCGTCGACGTCCGTCACGACGAAGTACGGCAGCCAGTCCGACGGCGCGTCCGGCGGGAACTTCTCGTCCATGATCAGCATGCCGCCGAAGTCCTCGCCCGCCACGCCCCACTGCGTGTACCTCTCCGACGCGGCGTTCACCGTCCACCCGAAGACCGCAGGATAGAAAGCGAGCGCGGGGTCGGCCTCGCGGGTGACGAGCTCGACCCAGCCGAGCGCGCCCGGTTCGTTCAGCCGTTCGGCACCGGCGAAGGCGCGCCCCTGCCACAGCGAGAAGACCGCACCCGAGGGATCCGCGACCACCGCGAACCTGCCCTGGTCGAACACGTCCATCGGGCCGACCAGGAGGGAGCCGCCGGCCGACTTCACCTTCTCGACCGTCGCGTCCGTGTCCGCGCTGGCGAACGAGACCGTCCAGGCGGGTGGCTGTCCCGGCTGGTAGACCGGGCTGAGCGCGGCCACGCGTGCGTCGCCGAGGTGCGCCATGGTGTAGCCGCCCGCCTCCTCGCGCGGATCGGTCTCGGAGCGCCAGCCGAAGAGCGCCGCGTAGAACGACTTGGCGGCGGGAATGTCGGGGGTGCTCAGCTCGATCCAGCAGGGACCGCCGGGTACCGGTTTGGTGAGCTTCATTCGGTTTCCTCCGTGGACGCGTGGACGCGTGGGTGCATGCCGGTCCGTCGGTCGGTATGTCCTCGTGCAGTCGCACGCTATGTCCTCGCGGCCGGGGCGGCCATCCGTGCCGCGAGGGGGCGGCGGAGAGGGGGGATTGTTTTACAGGTGTAATACCTGCTAAAGTATTTGAGTGAGCGATACAACCATCCTGGCCAGGCAGCCCTCCGTCCGTAGACTCCCGCTGGCAGCCCCCTTGCGCCTCGCCCGGCCCTCGGACATGTGGTTCAAACCGGCACTGAGCGTCGTCGTCGCCACCGCGATACCGGATCTCGTGCTGTTCGCCATGGACCGGCTCGACCTCGTGATGTACACGATGGCGGGTTCGCTCTGCGCCCTGTACGGTCACAATCTGCCGTACGTCCGCCGTGCCCGAGCTGTCGCCGGAGTCGTCGTCTCCATGGTCATCGGCATGGCGATCTCCCTGGTCGCGGCCTCGCTCACCGGCTCGACCGCCGTTCTGATCGCGGTGGGCGCCCTGCTCGCGGCGGGGCAGAAGACGCTGTGCGACGCCACCCGCATCGGCCCGCCCGGACCGGTGATCTTCACCTTCGTCACCTCGGCCGCGCTCTTCGCCCCGCAGCAGCTCGGTCAGGTGCCCGGCCATCTCGCACTGACACTGGCGGCGGGCGTGATCTCCTGGCTGGTCACGGTCGGTCCCGCGATGATCCGCCGGGAGGGCCCGGAGCGCCGGGCGACAGCCCGCGCGCTCGACGCGGCCGCGGCCTACGCCGACGCCCCCGGCCACCGCACCCGGCACGCCGCGGTCGCCGCCGTGCACGCGGCCTGGCAGACCCTGCTCGCCGCCGGGCGCCCCACCCCCGCACGCGCGGCGCTCGAACGCCTCGTCGTCCATACCGAAGCCGTCCTTGCCGGGGGCGCCCTCGGCACCTCTTCGGACGCCCCCGCCGCCGAGCCCGACCGGCTCCGTGCCTGGGCCCGGCAGGCCCGCGCCCGCGGTCCCGTACCTACCCCGCCGCCCGCCCCGGGCACGTCCGAAGAGCTGTTCGGCATCGACGCCGGACGGGCCGCCCGGCGCACCGGAAGCCGCAGCGACGCCCGCCGCGCACTCCTGCGCGGCTTCGCCCCCGGCTCCCCGCTCCTGCCCATCGGCGTCCGCGTCCTCATCGGCTGTGCCCTGGCCGGATATGTCTCCCAGGCGATCGGCGTCGGCCGCCCCTACTGGGCGATCGTCACCGCGGCCTCCCTCTACCAGGCCAATGTGACCCTCTCCTGGAACCGGGCTCTCCAGCGGACCCTGGGCAATCTGATCGGCGTCCTCGTCTTCGCCGCGGTTCTTCCGGTCAGCCGCACCGGGCCGCTGGCCCTCATCGGCTTCTGCCTCTTCTTCGGTTTCGCGGCCGAGGCCCTGATCACCCGCAACTACTGGCTCGGCTCCATCGCGGTCACGCCGATGGCCCTGCTGGTCCTGGAGTTCGGCGGCACCCATCCGGCCGGTGAACTCATCGGTGACCGGGTCCTGGACACCCTCATCGGCGCCGGGGTGGGCATGCTCGCCGCCATGCTGGTCACCAACCGGCGGGCCGCCGGACGGCTCGAAAAGGCCCTGGACGCCACCGACCGGGCCCGCGCCCACGCCGTGCACGCGCTCGCCGCACCGCAGCCCACGCCCGCCGCCCTCGACTCCGTGCGGCGCAGGCTGACGGGATCGCTCGTCGAGCTGCGCGAGGCGGATGACACCGCGGCGGGCGAATGGTGGCAGCGCGCCCTGCCCCAGGAGCAGGTCCTCGCGGCCGAGCAGGCCGGACACCGTACGCTCGCGGCGACAGCGAAACGGCAGGGGCTGTTCGCCTCCGCCCAGGAGAACGGAGCGGTGTGACCGACGACATCGTCGCCTCGGTGGTACGGCAGTGGCAGGCCGTCAATCCGGGGCTGGACACCGGCCCGATGGAACTCATCGGCCGCATCAACCGCTGCGCGGCCCTGCTCCAGCAGGCGGAGGACGCGCCCCTGCGAGCCGCCGGTCTGACCCGCGCCGAGTTCGACCTGCTCGGAGCCGTGCGCCGTACCGACCGCGAACTCACCCCGGGCGAGCTGGCCAGGGAGACCTTCTCCTCCGGCGCCGCCGTCACCAAGCGTCTGCGGGTCCTTCAGGAACGCGGTCTGGTCGACCGCCGCAGCGACGACCGCGACCGCCGTGTCGCCCATGTCCGCCTGACCGAGGAGGGCCGGGGGCTGGTCGACCGGCTGCTGCCGCGGCAGCTGGCGTACGAACGCGCGGTGCTGTCCGGCCTGGACGAGCAGTCCCGCACGCGACTCAGCGCTCAGCTCAGCGAGTTGCTGGTGCAGCTGGAGGGCCGAATCGGCGGCGCCCGGCACTGAACCGGGACCGGGGCCCGACGGGACGGTCCGGGGCCGGGCGGCGGAAAGAAATCATGTGCCGGCCCCGGTACGTCGCTGCTACCGTCCACGGCATGAAGCGCGCTGCCATGACGACGACGCCGGAGAGTGTCCCGGCGCGCTGACAGCTGTTCAGTCCGAAGCCCCGGGGCGAGTGCCCCGGGGCTTCGCCGTGTGGTCACTCGTCCGACGACCGCGAGGAGACCACCATGCACGACCACCGCAAACTCGGCCGCGAGCTGGACCTGTTCGACACCGATCCCCTCATCGGCGCCGGTCTGCCGTACTGGCTGCCCGACGGGGCTGTCGTACGTCACACCCTGGAGGAGTACATCCGCGCCGCCGAACGACGGGCGGGCTACCGGCACGTGTACTCACCGGTGCTCGGTAAACGGGAGCTGTACGAGATCTCCGGGCACTGGTCGCACTACAGCGACGACATGTTCCCGCCGATGGACGTGGGCGGGGAGCAGGTCGTGCTCCGGCCCAGTCTGTGTCCGCACCACGCGGTCATCTACCGCTCCCGCTCCCACAGCTACCGTGAACTGCCGCTGCGCATGGCTGAGTTGGGCGGCATGCATCGTTCCGAACTCTCCGGGGTGCTCGGCGGGCTGACCCGCGTGCGCGCCATCCAGCTGAACGACGCGCACATCTTCTGCACCGTGGACCAGGCCGCCGAGGAGGCGCGCGCCGCGCTGGAGCTGATCGGCCGGGCGTACCGGGCGCTGGGCATCAGCCCGGCGCGCTACCGGCTCTCCCTCCCGGGGCCCGGCGGGAAGTACGTCGCCGCTCCCGAGATGTGGCAGCGCTCCACCGCCCTGCTGACCGAGGTCCTCGACCGCTCCGGCCTGCCCTACGAGGCCGCGGAGGGAGAGGCCGCGTTCTACGGCCCCAAGATCGACGTCCAGGTCGTCGACGGCGCGGGCAGGGAGTCCACCCTGTCCACCGTCCAGATCGACTTCCATCAGCCGGCCCGGTTCGACCTGCACTACATCGGCGCGGACGGCGCGAAACACCGACCGGTCATGATCCACCGGAGCATCATCGGCAGCGTGGAGCGGGCCGTCGCCCACCTCATCGAGGAACACGGCGGGGCCTTGCCCGCCTGGCTCGCCCCCACCCAGCTGGCGATCCTCCCGGTCTCCGAGGCCGAACTGCCGAACGCCGAAGCGCTCGCCCGGCGGTGCGACGGTCCGGGGCTGCGGGTCGAGATCGTCGGACCGGAACGAGGCACCCTGGGCGCCCGCGTCCGCGAAGCCCGCCTGGCGCCCTACCAAGCCGTCATCGGCGCCCGGGAAGCCGCCGACGACCGCATCGCCCTGCGCCTGCGCGACGGGCGCAGATACGAGGCGCAGCCCGCCGACGACGTCCTCGCCCGCATCGCCGCCCTCGTCGGCGCCCACAGCACCGACCTCTGGGACGCGTAGCGGTGTCGGCCGCCGGAGCCGGTACCGCCTGCTCGGTACCGGCTCCGGAGCCGGCGCTCGGGCGGCCGGCTCCGGACGCCCGCTCATCCGTGGGCGCACGGCCGCGACCGGCGCACGGCCGCGACCGGCTCCACCGGGCCGGCCGGCGGCGGACCGCCGGTACCGACCGGCTGCGGCACGAGATCGGCGTGACCCCGGGCGTCGGTGATCGCCGCGGGTCCGGGGCGCCGAAGGATCACTGAAGTCGGACCGCGCCCAACAGCGCGGCGGAGCAGAGCAGTTCTTCGGCGCGGCGGACGAGTGCCTCGTCGTCGCCGCGGTCGACGGGTGAGGATGCCATGAGGGCGAGCCGGTCCCGCCAGCTCGCCCCGGCCAGCGGGACGGCGACGGTGTTCACGCCCGGGACCGACTCCCCGCGGCTGAGCGCGTATCCGCGCGCACGGATCCCGTCGAGCTCCGCGAGCAGGGCGGACCGTGAGGTGAGGGTGTTCGGCGTGATCGCCGACAGCTCCTCCTGCGGGCAGAGGGCGCGGACCTGTTCCGTCGTCATGCGGGAGAGCAGCAGCTTGCCGCCCGAGGTGGCGTGGACGGGGTACGTGCGACAGGTCTCCAGTACGACCCGCACCGGATGCGGCGACTCCCGGCCGTCGGTGATGACGATCCGGTCGCCGATCAGCGCCGCACTCTGCACGGTCTCACCGGTGCGGCGCACCGCGTCCTCCAGCACGGCTGCGAGCCGTTCGCGGACAGTCGTACCGAAACCCGCCGGGCGGCCGAGCCGTACCAGCTCGGGACCGGCCGCATAGCCGCGGCCGGAGGAGTCCCGGGTCGCGAAGCCACGCCCCTCCAGGGTGCTGAGCACCCGGTGGGCGGTGGACCGGCCGACGGAGAGAAGCCCGGCGGCCTGGGAGACCGTCAGCGTGTCATGGGTGAGGAACAGCCGCATCATCCTGAGCCCGGTGTCCAGCGATGCGATGGTGTAGTCCCGCGTCGGCTCCATGGTGTGTCCGTCCTTCGTCCTCTGCGCTTTTGGTGCGCCCCGAGACGGGACGTACCCGCACATGATCCGGGGTGACGGCAGGGACCGCGGTGCGCCTGCCGAAGGTGCCGCGGGCGGTCCCGGTGCACGGGTCCGCGGCGGAGCCGGGCGGTGATGAGCCGCGTCGCGTCACCGACACGACCATGCCGTACACCCGCGCTTCAGTCATGAATGTGCGCCTTTCGATCTGCTTCGATCGCATGTGCGCGTGTTCCGTTCTGAGGGACATTCTGCTGGACGGAGTAAGTATCGCTTGGTGCTGATTTGCCGGATTCCGCTTGTGCTGCTGCTCATTTCAGAGGAGAGGCGGAAGGAGGGGCCCCTGTGAGTGGCTGTGGTCGCGTACCTCTCTGCGGTACGGAAGGAGGTCATGGTCGCTCTTCCCTTTTGATCGTCACTCCTTGTGCATGCTTGGAGGCGGTGCGTGCAAAAACTCGTGAGTGTATAACCGCGGGGTCGCTCGCGCAGGGGGTTGGGTGAATGTGCCGAAGCACTGATTCGATCTGACTAAGCTCACGCGCAGCGCAGTCGAGTTGATATGAATTCGAGCGCTTGTTCCCAAGTGTCTCGTACGCGCGTATACCCCCGGAATCAACCGCCAGAGGTTTTAGATGGTTCGTGTTGAATCACCGCCGATCGAACGAGGAATCCCTGTCGTTCGCGCCATGTTGCTGCCCGTGCTGCTGACGGGTGGAGCCACCGCAGCCGCGGTGGCACTGGTCTCCCCGGCCGCGCGGATACCAGTCGTCTGGTGCGGCGCGCTCACCACCGTCGTGGTCGTCGCACTCACCGTTCAACTCGCCCGCAGGGCGCGCGGTCTGCGTACCCAGCGCGCGGTGTACGAACGGCGCTTCGCCGACCTGGAACGGCGCATCGCCACCCACGACGACGAGACCGTGCGGATCAGCAAGGAGTTGCTGCCGGCCGCCATCCACCGGCTGCGCGTGGGCAATTCGCCCGAAGAGGTGCTCCGGGACGTGGTGGACGCGGACGAGCTGTACCGCGACCTGCCCGATGCCCAGCGCACCCTCGTCTACACGGTGCTGAACATCATCGACAACGAGGAGGCGATGCGTGACTCCGCGCAGCGCGCCTTCGTCAACGTCGCCCGGCGCGTCCAGGCGATCGTCCACCGACAGGCGAGCGAGCTGCGGGAAATGGAGGAGCACCACGGGCGCAACCCCGACGTCTTCGACGACCTGCTCCGCATCGACCACGGCACCGCGCTGATCGGCCGGCTCGCCGACTCCATCGCCGTACTCGGCGGTGCCCGGCCCAGCCGTCAGTGGCCGAAGCCCGTACCGCTGTTCAGCGTCCTGCGCGGCGCCATGTCGAGGATCCTGGAGTATCCACGGGTCGATCTGCACTCGATCGCCAAGGTCGCCATCATCGGCACGGCCGTCGAACCGCTCATCCACGCCTGCGCCGAACTCCTCGACAACGCCACGCGCTACTCCCCGCCGCAGACCCGGGTGCACGTCACCGCCGTCGAGGTGCAGACCGGCATCGCCATCGAGATCGAGGACGGCGGCGTCTCGCTCAGCGAGGAGGCCCGTGCGCGGGCCGAGAACATGCTGGCCAGGGCCCAGGCCGGCTCCAGCATGAATGACCTCGGCGAGTCCCCGCGTCTCGGCATGGCCGTCGTCGGACGGCTCTCGCGGATGTACGACCTCCAGGTCTCGCTGCGGCAGTCCGCGTACGGCGGCGTCCGTGCCGTACTCATCGTGCCCCGCGCCATGATCACCACCGGACCCGCTCCCGGCATCGCCCACGGCATCGGCGCCACGTCGAGGCCCACCAGCGACATCGACCAGGAGGCGATGAAGCACGTCGTGCCCGCACGCCGCAAGCCCCGCCCCGTGGCCCAGCGTCCCGCCACCGGACCGGTCGCACCCGTCACCCGGCCGGTACTCCCCGCGGCAGCCATGGAGGACGACGTCCCCGTGGTGACCGAGTGGACCGCGGGCGGGCTCCCGCAACGCCGCAGCCGCGGCCGCGCGCCCCTGGGTTCGCACAACCTTCCCGCACAGCCCGCCGCCCCCGCCGCAGGACAGCGCAACGGCTACACCAACGGCCACGGCCGGGGGCACGACAGCGACAAGGAGCAGCCCCCGGGCCTCTGGCTGGAGGCCTTCACCAACGCCGTCAACGGGGTGCCGCAGGAGCCGAAGACCGACGAAGACTCTGATGACGCGTGGGACAAGGGAGACCTGAAGTGATCCAGCAGCGGGGAAACATGGACTGGATGCTCAAGGAACTGGCCGACGACGTGCCGGACATCCATCAGATCGTGGTGCTCTCCGCCGACGGTCTGCGCATCGCCCGGCATGGCGGCGACCCCGATGTCGCCGACCGCCTCGCGGCGGCCTGTGCGGGACTGCAGAGCCTGGCCGCCGCCGTCGCCTCCGAGATCCCGTACAGCGACGGCCTCATGCGGCTGGTCGTCATCGAAGTCACCGGCGGCTTCTTCTACTTGATGGCTGCCGGAACCGGCGCGTACCTCGCGGTCCTGGCCGGTGAGACGGTCGACGCGGGGCTCGTCGGGTCACGGATGCGGGACATGGTCGTCAGGATCGGCGCCCATCTGACGAGTCCGCCCCGCCACGACGGGCAGGCCGGATGAACTCTCCCCGACGAGAACGCCGAGAAGCCGATCCGGCGCTGAGCGATCCGGAACGGCTGTACGTGATCACCGGCGATCCCGACGGCAGCGAGCGGGCGCCGCTCGACCTGGTCACGATGGTCGTCGCGAAGGCCCAGCCGTCGCCGACGGTCCAGCCCGAGCAGGCGGTCATCCTGAGGCTCTGCCAGGCGCCGTTATCCGTCGCCGAGGTCTCGGCGTACTTAGGTCTGCCCTTCAGCGTGGTGACGTCGCTCCTCACGGAACTCCTCGCGACCGAACTCGTCGAATCGCGCGCGCCCATCGTCCGCGCCACTCTCCCGGACAGGTCCCTTCTCGAAGCGGTGATGCATGGACTTCAGAAACTCTGACACGATCACCGGCCCCCGGCGCGAGGACGTCCTACCCACCACGGCGACCGCCGCGGTGAAGGTCGTGATCGTCGGCGGGTTCGGGGTCGGCAAGACGACCATGGTCGGATCCGTCAGCGAGATCCGGCCGCTGACCACCGAAGAGACCATGACCCAGGCCGGTGTCGGCGTGGACGACAACTTCGGGGTGGAGAGCAAGACCGCCACCACCGTCGCCATGGACTTCGGCCGGATCTCCGTCAGTGAGGAACTGATCCTCTATCTGTTCGGCACCCCGGGCCAGGAACGGTTCTGGTTCCTGTGGAACGGCCTGTTCGAAGGCGCCCTCGGCGCGGTGGTCCTCATCGACACCCGCCGCCTCGAAGTCAGCTTCGACGTCATCGGACGGCTGGAGGAGCGCGGCGTGCCGTTCGTCGTCGCCGTCAACACCTTTCCCGACGCACCGAAACACCCTGTCGAGGCGCTCCGCAGCGCCCTGGACCTCCCCGAAGAGGTTCCGATGATCGACTGCGACGCCCGGCTGCGGGCCTCCAGCCGCGACGTACTGATGACCCTGATGCGCTATCTGCACAGTCTGGCCCTGCCACTCGCCTGACCGCAGTACACACCCCCCGCGCGTCCCATCCGTCTGGTCCTTGGAATCCTCATCCTGGAGCGATCGTGACAACCCCATTCCCCTACGAGTCCGGAGCGGCCCGGGGGCCGGTTCCGCCCCCCGGGTGCCCGGCCCACGGCCTCGGTACCGGCCCCGGCGGCGTGCGCCGGTTCTACGGCCCGGAGGCCGAACGCGACCCCAACGGGCTGTACGACAAACTGCGCGCCGAGCACGGCACCGTGGCCCCCGTACTGCTGCACGGCGACGTACCTGCCTGGCTGGTCCTCGGGCACAGCGAGAACCTGCACATGACCCGTACCCCCTCGCAGTTCTCCCGAGACTCCCGGCGGTGGCGGGCCCTGCAGGACGGCACCGTCGCACCCGACCACCCGCTGGCACCGATCTTCACCTGGCAGCCGATCTGCGTCTTCGCCGACGGCGCCACCCATGAACGCCAGCGCGGCGCGGTCACCGACAGCATGGGCCGCATCGACACCCGCGGGGTGCGCCGCCACGTCAACCGCTACAGCAACCGGCTCGTCAACGACTTCTGCCAGGAAGGCCGCGTCGACCTGGTCAGCCAGTTCGCCGAGCGGCTGCCGATGATGGTGATGTGCGCGATCCTCGGCATGCCCGAGGAGTACAACGACCGGATGGTCCAGGCCGCCCGCGACATGACCCGGGGCACGGCGACCGCCGTCGCGAGCAACGCCTATGTCCTCGAAGCGCTGACCCGGCTCGTCCGGCGCCGCCGCCGCGAACCGGCGGACGACTTCGCCACCTGGCTCGTCGAGCATCCCGCGGCGTTGAACGACCAGGAGGTCAGTGAGCATCTGCGGCTGCTTCTCATCGCCGCCTACGAGTCGACCGCCAACCTGATCGCCAACGTCCTGCGCATGGTGCTCACCGACCCCCGCTTCCGGGCCAGGCTCAGCGGCGGCCACATGACGGTGCCGGAGGCGGTCGAGCAGACGCTGTGGGACGAGCCGCCGTTCACCGCGGTCTTCGGCCGCTGGGCGGTCGGTGACACGGAACTGGGCGGCAAGCGGATCAGGGCGGGCGACGCCCTGATCGTGGGCATCGCGCCGGCCAACAGCGATCCGGTGGTACGGCCCGACCTGGGCGCGGACATGGCGGGCAACCGGGCCCACCTCGCGTTCAGCGGCGGCCCCCATGAATGCCCCGGGCAGGACATCGGACGTGCCATCGCGGACGTCGGCGTCGATGCCCTGCTGATGCGGCTCCCCGACCTCGAACTCGCCGTCGACGAGAGCGAACTGAGCTGGATCGGGAACATCATGAGCCGGCATCTGGTGGAGCTCCCGGCGGACTTCGCCGCGCGCCTGCCGCAGGACGACAAGGAACCGCCGTCCATGGGGAGGCCGAACCCGCAGCGCCGGGACCGGGAGGTGCAGCCGACGGTCCGGCACACCGCGCCCACGCCCGGACGCCCACCCGGTCCGGCCCCCGTTCCGACCGGAGCGATGTCCACGGCGACGGCCACCGACGAGTCCGGGGGCACCTCCGCCGAGCCGTCCGCCGTCGGCCGGATCCCGCAGCAGCGCGGCAGAACCGCACCGGCGAGGCTGTGGCGTGCCGTCTCGCGCTGGTGGAACGGCGACTGACCCGACTCGCCCGTCGGCGCGCGGACGGGACCGACCAGCGGCTCGGTGGCCGTGGCCCGACGGCCCACGGCCACCGAGCCGGCCGCTGCGGACGCCCGGCGGAAGCGGCTGTGCGGAGTCGCTCGGACCCCGTCCCGCCCGGTCCCCGTACCATGCGGAAGCGTGAAGCTGACAATTCTGGGCGGCGGCGGATTCCGGGTTCCTCTCGTGTACGGAGCGCTGCTCGCCGATCGCGCCGAGGGCCGCGTGTCCTCGGTCACCCTCTACGACACCGACGCCGACCGGCTCGCCGCCGTCGCCAGGGTGCTCGGCGAACAGGCCGAGAACGTGCCCGACGCCCCCGCCGTCACCGCCACCACCGAGCTCGACGAGGCACTGCGCGGCGCCGACTTCGTCTTCTCGGCGATCCGCGTCGGCGGTCTCGAAGGCCGGGCCGCCGACGAACGGGTAGCTCTCGACGAAGGTGTGCTCGGCCAGGAGACGGTCGGGGCGGGCGGCATCGCATACGGGCTGCGCACCGTACCCGTCGCCGTCGACCTCGCGCAGCGCATCACCCGGCTCGCCCCGGGGGCCTGGGTCATCAACTTCACCAACCCGGCGGGCCTGGTCACCGAGGCCATGTCCCGCCACCTGGGCGACCGTGTCATCGGCATCTGCGACTCCCCGGTGGGCCTCGGCCGCCGCATCGCCGGAGTGCTGGGCGCCGACCCCGACCGGTCCCGGATCGACTACGTCGGCCTCAACCACCTGGGCTGGGTCCGCGCACTGCACGTCGACGGCCGGGACGAACTCCCGCGCCTGCTGGCGGACCCGGCCCTGCTCGGCTCCTTCGAGGAAGGCCGGCTCTTCGGAGCCGACTGGCTGCGGTCGCTCGGCGCCATCCCCAACGAGTACCTGCACTACTACTACTTCAACCGGGAAGCCGTACGCGCCTACCAGGAGGCCGAGCAGACCCGTGGCGCCTTCCTCCGCGAGCAGCAGGAGGGTTTCTACGCCCGGATGAAGGATCCGGCCGCCCCTGCCCTGCGGTCCTGGGACCGTACCCGCGCCGAACGCGAAGCCACCTACATGTCGGAGAACCGGGAGGTCGCCGGGGTCGGCGAGCGGGACGAGAGCGACCTGGAGTCCGGTGGCTACGAGAAGGTGGCGCTCGCCCTCATGCGGGCCGTCGCCCGGAACGAACGGACCTCGCTCATCCTCAACGTCCGCAACCGCACGACGCTCTCCGTGCTCGACGCGGACGCCGTCATCGAGGTGCCGTGCCTGGTCGACGCCAACGGCGCTCGTCCCGTCGCCGTCGACCCGCTTCCGTACCATGCCGTCGGACTGGTCACCGCGGTCAAGGCCGTCGAACGCGCGGTGCTGGACGCGGCGGACAGCGGCTCGCGCGCCGCCGCCGTGAAGGCCTTCGCGCTCCACCCGCTGGTCGACTCGGTGACGGTGGCCGGACGCCTCCTCGACGGGTACGTGAAGGTGCATCCCGGCCTCGCCTATCTGAACCGGGCCTGAGAGCCTGTCGGGCGGCCTTCGATCGGACAGCGGACGCGGTCTGGTGCGTGTGATTCCAAGGCGCCGGGACGTCCTCGGACGGGGTCTCCCCTGCTCGAACGAAGCTGAGAGCTCGGGGATGGGGCTACCAGGGCATTTCGGCAACGCGGGAGGGGGTCCCCCCTGGCCCTTGAGGCCTTGGGGGAGTGCGTGCCAGGGCGTGGCCGCCCGATCAGAGGCCGCCCGACAGGCTCTGAGGGCTGTCCGTGAAGTCCGGCTGAGAGGACCGTACTTCGCTGCTGACCAGGAGGCGGAGCTGGGCGTCCAGCCAGGCACCGGAGGGGGCGGCGAGGCCCGCCCCGTCCAGCGCGGCTGCGCCGTCCAGCGTGTCGAGGAAGACGCGCAAAAACGTCGCGGCACGGGTCAGGCCGGTGCGTGAGAGTGCCGTCGCCGCCTCGTCGATACGGGAGCGGGCGGGGCCCGTCAGCCGGCGCAGCCCGGAGTGCGGCACGGCCGACATGGCGGACATCGCCTCGTCCAGCACCGCCGACAGCGGATCGGACGGGCGGCGCACCGCCGCCGCCAGGGCCGCCGAACCGTCACCGGCGGCAAGATCGGGCACGACCACTCCGGCCGGGGTGAGCACCGCCATCGGGTCGATCCCGATCCCGCCGCCCGAGCGGTGCACCGCACCACTGACATGGGTGGCGCCGCCCTCCAGCGCATCGGCCAGGGCGTCCAACGCGCCGGGGCATTCCGGCCGGTACCGCGACGTCACCAGCGCGATGGTCCCCGAGGCGTCGCGCACGACGGCTTCGAGGCGCTGCTCGGCGGGGTCGTAGCCGACGCTCTCCACCGCCGACAGCACGACGACATGGACCGACTCCGCCTCGACCCGCGGGCGGACCATCCGGGGCGGCCTTCCCTCCCAGCCCGCGGTCAGCGCGGACAGGTCCCGTACGAGCAAGGGTTCCGGCAGCTCCGCCCAGGCGGCACCGACGGGGGTGATGGTCGTCGTGCCGAGCCGGCCGCGGGAGATCGTCAGCGCGCGGCTCGGCGTGCGCCGTACGCTCTCACTGACCTGGCTCCCGGCGGCCAGTGAACCCAGTGGCGTGGCGAGGACGCGGCGGGTGGACAGCCGGTGGCCGGTCAGTTCCTGGCCCTCGGCGGCCGTCCAGGCCTTGCGGAGGACGAGGACGGTGCCCGCGCCGGGATGGGCGAAATACACCTCGGAGACCAGGGACTGCGGCGTGCCGTGCACACGGCAGCCGAGCGAGACGAGCCGCACCCGGCGCAGCGGGGTGTCGCCGGCCTCGCGGATGCCCAGCACGCCGGGGAGTGCGGCGGCGCGCCGCCGGGCATGGACTTCGGTGACCAGGGCGGCGACCAGCTCCGGGCGGTAGTGGGCATTGCGGTCGGCGTACGCCGTGAGCTGGTCCGTCAACTCGGCGAGTGCGCCCGCCGGCCAGTGCATCGACGCGGCGGCCAGCCCGGCACCGGCCCGCGCCAGGGCTCCGCCGAGGACCGGGCCGACATGGGCCACGCCCTCCGCCAGCAGTTCGTCCGCCAGCTCGACGGCCGCGTCGAGCGCCGGCCCGGCCGTCGGCGGTGCCGTGGTGCGCCCGCCGACCCGCACGGGGACGGAGCGCCCGTCGCCCCCCGCCGCGTCGGCGGCCCGGAACGCCCAGACCGCGAGTGCCACCGCCTCGCCGCGCAGCGCGGCGGCCGCGTCCGTCAGCGCGTAAGCGATCTCGTCCGGGACCGGGAAGCGCACCGTGCAGGTGGGGAGTTCGACCCGGGGTTCGGGGTGCTCCGGGGACGGGCGGTGCACCAGGGCGGCGTAACCCCGCTCGAAGGTACGGCGGGCCGCGGCGAGCGGACGGGCACCCACGGCTTCCGCGAGGGCCGCGTCGTCGGTGCCGCCCGGGGACCAGTCGGTGAAGGGAGCGGCCCCGGCCGACGCGGCCCCGTCCGCGCGCTGGTAGGCCAGTACCAGGGTGATGAGGTGGCGGCATACGCCCGGTGCGGCGCAACTGCAGTCGCCGTTGTCCAGACCGGTACCGGGCGGCAGCGCGGTGGTGGTGCCGTCCTCGAAACGGGCCCGCACCGTGGCGTCCGGGTCCGTCGTGAGAGCGGGCACCGTGCCCGCGTCCAATTCCTTCGTGGCTCGCTTGACCAGCCCCCGGTTGGCCAGCGCCGCGAGCGTGTCCGGGGTGAGGGCGAGCAGGTCGGGGCGCGTGGCGTCGCCCGGCGTCCCGGTCATCGGCCCAGCCTTTCGGCGACGAACTCGGCGAGGTGGCCCGGTGTCATCGCCCCGATGTGAGCGCCGGCCACGGCGAGCCTTCCGGCCAGCTGACGGTCGTAGTCGGGGTTGGCGTCCTCGTCGAGCGCGGCCAGCCCCAGCACGGTGCTGCCCTGCTCCACCAGCGCCCGCACCGTGCGCATCAGGCGGTAGGGGTCACCGCCCTCGTAGAAGTCGGTGACCAGCGCGACGATCGTGCGCCGCGGATTCTCCACCAGGCCCGCCCCGTACTCCACGGCCCGCGCGATGTCGGTGCCGCCGCCCAGCTGCACCCGCATCAGCAGCTCCACCGGATCGGTCACATCGGAGGTCAGGTCCACCACCTGGGTGTCGAAGGCGATCAGGTGCGTCTTGAGACCGGGCAGGCCCCACAGACACGCGGCGGTCACCGCGGAGTGGATGACCGATCCGGCCATCGAACCCGGCTGGTCGACCAGCAGGATCAGCTGCCATCGCGTCACATGGCGCTGCGTACGGGAGTGGAAGTGGGCGCGCTCGATGAGAAGACGTCGCTCGGCCGGCTGGTAATGGGCGAGGTTGGCCCGTACGGTCTGCCGGAAGTCGAAGTCCCTCGCCACCGCCACCCGGCTGGGCCTGCGGGAGCGGGTGCCGTGGAAGGCCCGGCGGATCTCCGGCCGGAGCCTGGCCAGGAGCTGTTTCACCACCGACTCGACGATGCGCCGGGCCAGCCGCAGCACCTGCGGATTCATCAGGTGCTTGGTGCGCAGCACGGCTCGCAGCAGGGTCGGACTCGGCTCGACCCGTTCCAGTACGGCCGGGTCGGTCACGATCTCCTGGATGCCGTACCGCTCGACGGCGTCCCGCTCCAGGCGCTCGGTGGTCTCCTTCGGGAAGAGCCGGTGGACGTCGTCGAGCCAGTCGACCGCGGTCACGGCGGACGGGCCGTCACCACCCGTGCGGGGGCGGTACCGGAGCGGCGCACGCCGCGTCGGGCGAGGTCGACGGTCGGCGGTGGAGCGGGCCGGTGGAGCGGGTCGGCGGCCGTTCCTTCACCCAGGAAGCGGTCTTCGCGCCGGTCACCGTCCGCTATCTGCGGATCACCCTCACCGCGCCCGGCGACACCGAGTGGGCCGTGAACGAGATCCGGCTGTACGCGGACGGGCCGGATGCCGCCGCCACCCTCCAGGCCGAACAGGCCACCGACGTCAAGGGAGTGACGCGCGGTGACGCGGCGACCGGGGTCCTCGGCTCCGGCGAACGGTTCGGTTTCCGCGGCGTTCGGTTCGGCGCGGGGGCGGACCGGCTGACGGCCCGGGTCGCAGCGGCCGGAAACAGCCGCACCGGGGTGCTTCAGGTGCGCCTGGACAGCCCGGCCAGCCCGCTCGTCGGTGTGCTGCCGGTGAGATCCACGGGCGGTTTCGACACCTGGCGGGAGCAGTCGGTGAAGCTGCTGCGCACCGTCACCGGCACGCATGACGTCCATTTCGTCGCGGCGGGCGGCTCGACGATCGCCGCCGTCGACTGGCTGACGTTCCGTAAGTGAGCGAAGCGAGGGGGCGGAGGATCCCGCGGGATCCTCCGCCCCCTCGCGCGGCCGCCTCAGGGAGCGGAGACGGCGCGTGCGTCGCCGGACGGTGCCCACGACGGCGTCACGCCCGTCACCTGGCACACCATCAGGAAGAGCGGGATGGGCGGGGTGTACGGCGTGCGGGTGTCGGGCTGGTGGATGAGCCGGGGCCGTACGGCAGGAACGAACGCCCCCTTCGCGTAGGCGGCCTGCGCGGGCCAGTCCAGATCGAGATCGGAACCCGCGGGCACGATCCACCACCAGCGGTCGGCGTCCGCGAAGACGCAACCGGTACGTGGCAGGTGAGACATCAGCCGGAAGCCGTAGCGGGAGGGCACGCCCACCGCGTCGTAGCCCAGGCTCGCCGACAGCGAGGGCGGCAGCGGCAGTTGCACCGTGCCCGTGGCGCGCAGGGGCTGCCGGGAGCGGCGCGCTCCGAGCAGATGGGACATCGCGTTCTTCAGCATGACCGCTCCGAGCCGTGCGGCAGTTCCGCCCAGACGATGCGGCCCGAGCCGTTGCCCGCGTCGCGGGAACCCCAGGAACTGCTCATCGCGTCGACGAGCAGCAGGCCGCGTCCGTGCTCGTCGTCGGAGGCGCGGCAGAGCCGCGGCCCGCCGGGTTGGTGCCCCTGGTCCTGCACCGCTATGCGCAGCCGTCTGTCGAGGCAGTGCAGCTCGCACACGACGCGAGCGCTCATGGTGTGCACCACCGCGTTGGTGACCAGCTCCGAGACGATCAGGATCGCCGCCTCGTGCGCGTCCTCGTCCAGCCGCCACTCGTCGAGCCGGGCCCGTGTCAGCCGCCGCGCACCGGCCACCGATTCGGGGTGCGCCGGCAGCGCGAAGCAGTACCGGAGCGCTTCCGTCCCGGGGCTGAGATCCATGAGCCGGGGGATAAGCGCACTGCCAGGTGCCACAACCGATTCCTCACAGTGGGGGCTGCGTCACACCCCGCGATCTCACGCGAATGAGCACGGTCGTGACTAAGTGAACTGGTTCACTCACCAACTCTCCCCCTGTCGAGAACACTTGGCAAGGGGCACTCTGAAAATTTCAGAGTGCCTGTGTCTTGGGAGCCCCGCGCATGGCACACTGCTGGCAAACAGCGCATCGGGAGGTCTGAAGTGAGCGAACCGCGGTCCGCCCCGACCGTGGGTCAGGTCGTTCTCGGCAAGCGCCTGCAGGATCTGCGGGAGCGGGTCGGCCTGAGCCGTGACCAGGCTGCCAAGGTGCTGAGGGTCGCACCTGCGACGATACGCAGGATGGAGACCGCCGAGGTCGCTCTCAAGATCCCCTATGTCCAGCTGTTGCTGAAGGCGTACGGGATCGGTGACGACGAGGCCGAAGCGTTCGTGGAGCTCGCCGAGGAGGCGAACAAGCCCGGTTGGTGGCAGCGCTACCACGATGTGCTGCCCGACTGGTTCAGCATGTACGTCAGCCTGGAGGGCGCGGCGAGCCTCCTGCGCATGTACGAGCCGCACTTCGTCCCCGGTCTGCTCCAGACCGAGGACTACGCGCGCTCGGTGATGCGCACCGGAGCCGTGGGCCAGACCCGACCCGAGGACATAGAGCGCCACGTGGCGCTGCGGATGCAGCGCCAGTCCCTGCTCTCCCGGCCGGACGCCCCGAAGCTCTGGGTGGTGATGGACGAGACGGTGCTGCGCCGCCCCGTCGGCGACGTCGACGCCATGCGGGGGCAGATCGACCGGCTGCTGGAAGCGACCGAGATGCCGCATGTGACGCTGCAGATCGCGGAATTCTCCACCGGACACCACCCGGGAACCTACGGTCCCTTCGTCCTCTTCCGATTCGGCGTCCCCGAACTCCCCGACATGGTCTACAGCGAGTACCTGACCGGTGCCGTCTACTTCGACGCGCGCCCCGAGGTGGCCTCCTACCTCGAAGTCATGGACCGCATGGCGGCTCAGGCCGCAACTGCACAACGCACGAAGGAAATCCTCCGGGACTTCCGCAAGGAGCTGTGATGGATCCCATATACAACGGCATGCCGGCCGCCGAACTCGGCTCCGAGGGCTGGTACAAGCCGTGGAGCGGCGGGAACGGAGGCAATTGCGTCGAAGCCATGAAGTTGTCCGACGGACGAGTCGCCGTACGCCAGTCCGCGGATCCCGAGGGCCCTGCCCTGATCTATTCCCACGGTGAGATCGCCGCCTTCATCCAGGGCGCCAAGTCCGGCCAGGCGGATTTCCTCCTCACCTGAATCCACGGCCTTCTCGGCCCGATTCGTCTCTCCGGAGCCGTCCCCGTCCCACACTGTTGTTGTTCGCCGACCTATGGACCCATGGAGCGTGCTATGACCGGGCAGGATCCCCGAGCCATCGAGATCGACACCAGCAAGCCGCATCCCGCCCGGATGTACGACTGGTTCCTCGGCGGCAAGGACAACTACCCGGTCGACGAGCAGATGGCCCGGCAGTTGCTGGCCGTCGATGCCAGGGGCGGTGACATGGCCCGGGTCAACCGGGCCTTCATGCACCGGGCCACCCGGTGGCTGGCCGAGAACGGGGTCCGCCAGTTCCTCGACATCGGCACCGGCATACCCACCGAGCCGAACCTCCATCAGATCGCCCAGCGGACCGCCCCCGAATCGCGCGTCGTCTACTGCGACAACGACCCGATCGTCCTCGCACACGCGGCGGCCCTGCTGCGCTCCACCCCCCAGGGCGCCACGGAGTACATTCAGGCCGACGCCCGCAAACCCGAAGTCATCCTGGAGGAGGCCGGCAGGGTCCTCGACTTCGACCAGCCGATCGCGCTCTCGCTGCTGGCCCTGCTGCACTTCCTGGGCGACGAGGACGGCGCCGCCGAGCTCGTCGACCGACTGGTCGAGCGGCTCCCCTCCGGCAGCTATCTGGTGCTCTCGCACACCACCGGGGACTTCGATCCCGAGGGCGCTGCGCAGGCATCCGCCATGTACAAGGCGCGTGGGATGACGTTGCGGCTGCGTTCCCACGCCGAATTCACCGCATTCTTCGACGGACTCGAACTCGTCGAGCCGGGTGTCTCGCTCTCCGCGGACTGGCACCCGGAGCTCGGCGATGTCGTCGAGGTGCCGGGCGACGAGCCGATCCCGGGTTACGCGGGCGTCGCCCGCAAGCCCTGACCGTCCGGCGCCGGCCCGTCACGTTCGGCAAGGGTCCGCCAGGTGATCTCCATCGGAGCCTGACCTGCGGCCCGTCGTGGTGTCAACCCTGCTGGTCCAGCGGCGTATTCAGCTCCCCAGCGCGTGTCCCGTCGTCGCGTCCACGTGCTCGGGGACCTCGTCGTGCCGGTCGCCCACCGACGGTGTACCTGAGGGCTCGAAGAACAGCACCGAGGCATCGCCGGAGGCGGACGGTTTGTGCCACGTCCCGCGCGGCACGACGAACACGGCGCCGGGGCCGAGGGTGACCGAGCGCTCCCCGTCCGACTCGCGCAGCCGGATGTCCAGCGTGCCGTCGAGCACCAGGAAGAACTCGTCGGTGTCCTCGTGGACGTGCCACACATGCTCTCCGCGGACCTTCGAGATGCGCACGTCGTAGTCGTTGACGCGGGTCACGATCCGGGGGCTCCACAGCGCCTCGAACGTCTTCAGCGCATCGCTCAGCAGAATCGGGTCGGGCGAGGTCTTCGTCGTCTCATCGCTCATGATCCCCATCCTCGGCCTTGGCTCCCGTCCCGGCGAGTGCTAGGAATCGCACATGGCGAAAGAATCCTCGCACCGGGTCGCAATGATCGTCTCCGCCGGCTCCAACCCCTTCGAGCTGGGCGTGGCCACCGAACTCTTCGGGCTGCGCCGTCCCGAACTGCCGGTGCCCTGGTACGCGTTCGAGCTCTGCGCCGCGACCCCGACCGTGCGCATGCACCACGGTTTCTTCCAGCTCTCCGGCGTCGCCGGGCTCGATGCCGTCGACCGGGCCGACACCGTCGTCGTGCCGAACCGTCCCGACCCGGAGACCGAACCCGATCCGGCCGTCCTCGACGCGATCAGGCGCGCGGACGCCCGGGGAGCCAGACTGGTCAGCTTCTGCACGGGTACGTTCACGCTGGCCGCGGCGGGGGTGCTGGACGGCCGGCGGGCCACCACCCACTGGCGCTGGGCCGACGCCTTCACCGCCCGCCACCCGCGGGTCCACCTCGACCCCGATGTGCTGTTCGTCGAGGACGGCCGGGTGATCACCGCGGCCGGCAGCGCCGCCGCCCTCGACACCGGCCTCCACATCATCCGCTCCGACCACGGCGCCGAGATCGCGGCCGCCGTGAGCCGCCGCCTGGTCTTCGCCGCCCACCGCGACGGCGGTCAGCGCCAGTTCGTCGAGCACCCCCTGCCCGATGTCCCCGACACCTCGCTCGGCCCGCTCCTGGCCTGGGCCGAGGAGCACCTCGGCACCGGTCTCACCGTGACCGGCCTCGCCGCCCGCGCCGCCGTCAGCCCGGCGACCCTGCACCGCCGCTTCCGCGCCCAGCTCGGCACGACCCCGCACGGCTGGCTGACCGAACGCCGGATCACCCTCGCCTGCCGGCTGATGGAGCGCGGCGAGGAACGTCTCGACGTGGTCGCCCGTGCCAGCGGGCTGGGTACGGCGACGAACCTGCGGATCCAGCTCCGCCGCCGTACCGGACTGACCCCCGGCGAGTACCGCCGCCGCTTCACCCCGGCGCGCTGAGCCCCCGGTCCCGGGGTGACAATGGAGGCATGTCACGACGCACCACACGACCGGGGCGGCCCTCCACCGCCGGCGCGCGGAAGTCCGCCTTCCCCGCGGAGTCGCCCTGCCCCTGCGGCCTGCCCGCCGCGTACGGGGACTGCTGCGGTCGCCTGCACGCCGGGACCGCCGCCGCACCGACCTGCGAGGCACTCATGCGCTCCCGGTACGCCGCGTTCGTCGTCCGGGACGAGGCGTACCTGCTGCGCACCTGGCACCCGGACACCCGGCCGCCCGCCGTCGACTTCGACCCCGGGATGCGATGGGTGCGCCTGGAGATCCTGGAGACGACGGACGGCAGTCCGTTCCACACGACCGGTACGGTCACCTTCCGCGCGCACTGCACGGACCGCGGGCGGTCGGACTCGCTCCACGAGAAGAGCCGCTTCGTCCGCTCCGGTGGCGCCTGGGTGTACTCGACGGCGGACTTCGTCGAGTGAACCGGACGGGCGGTGACGGGCCCTTCAGAGAGCGGCCCCGACCCGGGCCTTCTCCGGCGAGAGCTCCTGCGTCAGATCCTCCGCCAGCAGCCGTTTGGCGATCCCGTCCACCGCGGCCCGCAATTGCCGGTCGTCGGGACGTGCCCCGTGCTCGTCCAGGCGTTCGTTGAGCCACCGCGCCCACGCGACACTGATCGCCGCGGCCTCCCGGCTCCCGGCGGCCGTATGTGTGAACAGGCGGCCGTCGCCGGTGAGATAGCCCTCCTCGATCATCCGGTCGAAGACCGGGACCAGCACCTCCGGCGGTACCCGGTGCCGGGTCGCGATCAGACCGAGTCCCGCGTGACCGACCATCCGGGTGAACAGCTCGACCTGCATCACCGCCCAGGCCCCCGCCACGTCCAGCCGGGTGTCCGACTCCGCGACGATCCGCCGTGCCGTGTCCGGACCCGCGTCGCGAAGGATCTTGGCCACGGAGAACTCCAGGAGCCGGGCCGAGTCGCCCGCGCTGGGCTGGGCGAAGCCCTCGCCCATGTCCGTCGAGCCGACCCGCGCGGTGTCCCGCAGCTTCACCTCCTTCAGGAAGAGCGCCACGACGAACCCCAGGACCGCGACCGGCACCGTCCACAGGAACACGGTGTGCAGCGTGTCGGCATACGCCTGGGCCAGCGGCGCGGCCTGCGCGCCAGGCAGAGCGTGCAGCCCGTGCGGGCTCTGCGCGGCCTTGGCCAGCACCGCAGGGTCGCCACCCGCCCGAGCCGCCGCGGCGACGCCGTCGGTGAGATTCGGTTTCAGCGCGTTGGCGTAGATCGTGCCGAAGACCGCGGTGCCGAAGGAACTGCCGAGCGTACGGAAGAACGTGACGCCCGACGTCGCCGTACCCAGGTCCGAGTAGTCGACCGTGTTCTGCACGGCGATGGTCAGCACCTGCATGGACAGCCCGATGCCGACGCCGAGCACCAGCATGTAGAGCGATTCCAGCCACACCCCGCTGTCCGGGCCCATCCGGGAGAGCAGATACAGCCCGACCGCCATGACCAGCGAGCCCACGATGGGGAAGACCCGGTACCGGCCCGTCTTGGAGACCACGTTGCCGCTGAAGATCGAGGCGGCGAGCAGCCCGACGACCATCGGCAGCGTCCGTACCCCCGACAGGGTCGCCGAGTCGCCGTCCACGTACTGCAGGTAGGTCGGCAGGAAGGTCATCGCGCCGAGCATCGCGAACCCCACGACGAAGCTGAGGATCGAGCAGACGGTGAACACCGGATTCCGGAACAGCCGCATCGGCAGCATCGGTTCCTTCGCCCGGAACTCCACCAGGCAGAACAGCGCCAGCGCCACGACGCCGCCCGCGAAGAGAGCGATGATGACGGGAGAGCCCCACGCGTACGCGTTGCCGCCCCAACTGGTCGCCAGGATCAGCGCGCTCGCGCCGACCGTGACCATGGCGATGCCCAGATAGTCGATCACGGGACGCCCCACGGCCCTCACCGACGGGATCGTGCGTGCGGCGGCGACGACCACCACGATCGCGATCGGCACATTGACGTAGAATGCCCAGCGCCAGCTCAGATGATCGGTGAAGAGCCCGCCGAGCAGCGGCCCGATCACCGTCGACACCCCGAAGACGGCACCCAGCGCGCCCTGGTACTTCCCCCGCTCGCGCAACGGGATCACATCGGCGATCAGCGCCATCGAGGTGACCATCAGCCCGCCGGCGCCGATGCCCTGCAGCCCGCGCCAGACGATCAGCAAGGTCATATTGGTCGCGAGGCCGCACAGGAACGAGCCGGTGATGAAGATGATCGCGGACAGCTGAAAGATGATCTTCCGGCCGAACAGGTCGCCGAACTTGCCCACCAGGACCGTCGCCACCGTCTCGGCGAGCAGATACGCGGTGACGACCCAGGACATATGGGCGGCGCCGCCCAGATCCGAGACGATCGTCGGCAGCGCGGTGCCGACGATCGTCTGGTCCAGGGCGGCCAGCAGAAGCCCCAGCACGATCGTCGCGAAGACGATGTTCCGGCGGCGCGGATCGAGCACGGGCGGCGCGGCGGCACTCTGCGCGGCGGGGGCTGTCTCGCTGGCAGTGGTCACGCTTGCACCCTCACACCGGGCCTCGTCCGCCGCATGTGGGGGACGGCCGGACGTGTCGTCAGGCCGACAGATCCCGCAGGGAGGCCTTCAGTCGGGTCACGAACGCCTCCCGTACCGGCTTCGCCACCCGGTCCAGCGAAAGATACGGATTGAGGTCCTCCAACTCGACGAGAAGCAGCTCACCCTGCGCGGTCCGACAGGCGTCGACCCGCTGGATGCCGTGGTCGAGGCTGTTCCACTCCACGAACGAGCTCGCGAACTCCAGATCCGCCGCACTCGGGGCGTACGGCTCCAGCACCCACCGCTGCTCCGGACGCGGCGCGTACAGCGCGTACTGGAAGTCCCGGTCGATGAAGTAGAACGACACCTCGTACCGGAAGTCGATCCGCGGCTGCACGAGCATCAGGCCGTCGTCGCTCTCCGGCAGCGCGGCCTGCGGTACGAACCGCAGACCGACCGAGTCCGCTCCCAGCTTCGGCTTGACCACGTATTGGGGGGCTGCGGGCAGCAGCCCCAGATCCGCCACCCGGTCCACCGTGGGGATCACCGGATGTCCCGCCCGGCTCAGATCGACCAGATACTGCTTGCCCGTCATGTCCCCGCGGCCGTGCAGCGGGTTGTAGACGCGTACGCCCAGCTCCAGCGCCCGCGCGCAGAACGCGTCGTACGCCTCCTGGTAGTGCAGCACCGGACCGCTGTTGCGTATGACGACCGTGTCGAAGCCGTCGAGCAACGCGGCGGCGTCCCGGGGATGGCAGAGCGCGACATCGAACTCCTCCCGCAGCCGCGACGACAGATGGATGTCCTCGTCGCAGTAGCGGCGGCCACGAGCCTCGTAGGAGAGGTCGGTGACGAAGAGCAGGGACGGACGCGGGCGCTCGGACATGGTGTTCCCCCAGAGGGTGTGTCTGCGGACGGCGGATCAATTACCTTGACGGCGTCGCCCGTCAACGACCCTGGAGCGTCATGACGTCCGCCCCGCACGAGTCGACCGCATCGCAAGCGTCGCCACTTCCGGACATTCTCTCTCCGGCCTTCGCGGCCGATCCCTACGGGGCCTACCGGATCATGCGCGAGAGCGCCCCGCTGATCCGGCACGAGGCCACGAACAGCTACCTCGTCTCCCGGTACGAGGACGTGGAACGGATCTTCAAGGACAAGGCCGGCGAGTTCACCACCGAGAACTACGACTGGCAGATCGAACCGGTCCACGGCCGGACGATCCTCCAGCTCGGCGGACGTGAGCACGCCGTGCGCCGGGCCCTGGTCGCCCCCGCCTTCCGGGGCGCGGACCTTCAGGAGAAGGTGCTGCCGGTCATCGAGCGCAACGCGCGCGAGCTGATCGACGCCTTCCGGCACACCGGCGAGGCCGACCTCGTCGACGCGTTCGCCACGCGCTTCCCGGTCCTCGTCATCGCCGACATGCTCGGCCTGGACAGGGCGGACCACGACCGCTTCCACGGCTGGTACACCACCGTCATCGCCTTCCTCGGCAATCTCGCAGGAGACCCGGAGGTGGCGGCGGCCGGTCAGCGGACCCGCGAGGAATTCGCCGAGTACATGATCCCGATCATCCGGCAGCGCCGGAGCACGCCCGGCGACGATCTGCTCTCCGCGCTCTGCGCCGCCGGGGTCGACGGGGTACGGATGAGCGACGAGGACATCAAGGCGTTCTGCAGCCTGCTGCTCGCGGCGGGCGGCGAGACCACCGACAAGGCCATCGCCTCCCTCTTCGCCAATCTGCTCGCCCACCCCGAACTGCTCGCCGCGGTACGGGAGGACCGCTCCCTCATCGAGAGGGCCTTCGCCGAGACGCTGCGCCACAGCCCGCCGGTCCACATGATCACGCGCCAGACGGCGACCGAGGTGGAGCTCAGCGGCGGCACGGTGCCCGCCGGAGCCACCGTCACCTGTCTCATCGGTTCCGCCAACCGCGACGAGTCCCGCTACCGGGAGCCCGACCGCTTCGACATCTTCCGTTCCGATCTGACCAGCACCACCGCGTTCTCGGCGGCGGCCGACCACCTGGCGTTCGCGCTCGGCCGGCATTTCTGCGTGGGCGCGCTGCTGGCTCGGGCGGAGGTGGAGACGGGGGTGAACCAACTGCTCGACGCGCTGGGGGAGCTGCGGCTCGCGGACGGCTTCACCCCCTTCGAGCAGGGCGTCTTCACCCGGGGCCCGCGATCGTTGCCGGTCCGGTTCATTCCGGTCCCCGGCTGACCCCGGCGAGTGCCCGCCGGAGGCGGTTCAGCGGATACGGCGCCCGGAGATCGCCCGCGCGATCACCAGCCGCTGGATCTCGCCCATCCCCTCGAAGACTGTGTGGATCTCGGCGTCGCGGTACATCCGCTCCGCCGGGTGCTCCCGGCTGTATCCGGCGCCACCGAGGATCTGGACGGCCTTCTCCGTTGCTGCGACGGCCAGTTCCTTCCCGGATGACGGGCCACGCGGGTCTCTTCGCGTGCGTCCCACTCGGCGGCGGCCGGCCGGACGACCTGGGCGGCGAAGCCGTGCACCCGGTCGCGCAGATCCTGCTGCGGATGCGCCACGCCGACCCTTCGCAAGGCATGTGGGGAGCGGGGGCGCGGGTGTGTCACCAGGAGCTGCCGGGACGCACCGGCAGTCCCGGGTGGTGGGCGGCGAGGATCTTGTTCGCGCGCGCCAGCTCGGAGAGCGCCTGTTCGCGGTCGGTCTGGTCCTCGGCGCAGAGCCGTGGACCACGGAACCTGCGCACCTCGCGCGCGGCGCATTCGGCGTCGAACTCCGCCTGCAGGATGTGCGGGGGGATGCAGGACCCGATCAGCGCGGCGACCCGGTCCGGGATCGGCACGGGGACGAGGAGGTGTGAGGCGGTCATGAGGGGTGCCCTCTCGGATGGTTGGCCAGGAGGTGGTTCTCGGCGTGGCCGCCGGGTGGGCGGCCGACTCCTCCATGTGTACGGGACGCAGTTCCGGGTTTCTTGTCGAGAACGTCTCCGTGTGGCAACCGTTTGAGAGTGATCGGGTATTTCTCCTTACCCGCAAGTAAGTTGACTCATCGTGACGTCGTGCTGTAGGCGTATTCCGACCCCGCCGTGCTCGGGCGCGCGGCGGCCGAGTCGTACCCCGGGCCGGTCACAGACCTAAGGGCTGTCGCTCAGACCCGAATCCGCAGGTAGGGGCGTGCTCGCGGGCCGTCAGCGGTCAACTCGCTTAATCTGGGTTGTTTTTGGGTTTCCGGCATGTCGGTGGTCT
>NZ_JBEYTM010000063.1:0-44667 GCF_040643055.1 Streptomyces sp. NPDC047515 | reverse complement strand
GAGGGCGAACTCCCCTATGCCAGACGGCTTCTGCCCGCACTGGACACGACGATGCTCCTGCTGGCCGACGCGGCCTTCGACGGCAACGAGTTCCTCGACACCGTCCATCGGAGCGGGGCGCGGTTCCTGGTCCGTTCCGGGGCCCGCCGCGTCCCCACCCCGGTCGCGCACCTGGGCGACGGCTCCTACCTCGCCCGCATCGGCTACGGCGTCCTGCCCAAACTGCTGCCGGTGCGCGTCATCGAGGCCGCCCTCACCGTCACCCTGGCCGACGGCACCGTGCGCACCGAGCAGTGGCGGCTGATCACCAACCTGCTGGATCCCGTCCGCTACCCGGCGGCCGAACTCGTCGATCTCTATCACCGCAGGTGGGAAGCGGAAACCGCGTATTTCTCGATCAGGGCGACGATGCTCGACGGCCGTGTCCTGCGCTCCCGCAGCATCGACGGCCTCGACCAAGAGGTCTACGCCCTGCTCACCACCTACCAGGCCCTGACACGCGCCGGCAGCGACGCTCTCACGGGCCACCCGGAGATCCCCCACCAGCGGATCAGCTTCACCGTCACGCTCACCGCTGCCGCCGATACTGTCACCGCCGCCCGCGGAATCTTCCCCGAGACAGTCGTCGGCCTGGTCGGCGCGATCGGCCGGGCCGCCCTGGACGACCTCCTACCCGCCCACCGCCGTCAACGCGTCAAGGCCCGCACCCGCAAGAACCCCACCAGCAAGTACGGACCCAACGCCGGACAGCACCCCCAGCAAGCCCAGAACTACACCGTCCGCGCCGACATCGGATTCTTCGAGCACGGCCTCAGCAGCCGCTCAAGGCGCTAACGCGACGGTGTTGGACTCTCAGTACCAAGGCGATCAAGGCGGTCGACAACATCGGCATCGAAGCCGCGGTCGCCCGCCTATCTTGTTGAATATGGATGTCGTTTTCGACTATTGTCTGATTGTCGCATTGGCGACCGCGTGCGTGGCTGCAGGGGAGGGGCCCTCATGACCTTGACGGACCGAGCGTCCGGAGCCGGGAGAGTCAGTGCGGAGCGGGATCGGCGCGTGGGGGCGGGACAGTGCGTGCTGCTCGCCGCGCCGGCCGTCTTCGACCAGGACGAGGAGGACGGGCTCGTGCTCCTCCTCGCCGAGTGGCCGTCGGCGTCCCAGTCGGACGCCGTACGCGACGCCGTGTGGGCCTGCCCTGCCGGGGCGCTCACACTGCGGTAGTCAGCAGTCGGTCCGGTTGTGGCGAGGTCGGTACAGCTCGTCAGCACGCGCTCGTCGTCCACCAGCCACCTCCCAGTGCTTTGGCATCACTTCACGCGCCGCGGACGTCTCCCGGTGCTCGGTTGAGTTCAGCAGAACGTCAAGGAGAAGCATGTCCAGACAGATCGATCGCCGTGTCTTCCTCCGCCGCGGCGCGGCGGGTGCCGCGGCTCTGGCGGTGGGACCCGGCCTGCTGGCGGCGTGCTCCACCGACGAGCCCGGCTCCGACCGGAAGTCCGGGTCAGGTTCCTCGCCCCGCTCGGGCGGCACGCTACGGGCCGCCTTCGTCGGAGGCGGCGCTTCCGAGACGCTCGACTTCTTCAACGGCCCGTCCGCTCTGGACCTGGTGCGCGCCCGGGCCTGGCACGGCACCCTGGGCAACCTGGACCCCAGCGGGCCCGACGGGGTGCGCTACGGCGTGCTCAAGGGCATCGACATCTCCGACGACCTGTCGACCTACACGCTGCATGTGCGGCCCGGCGTCCGCTTCACCGACGGCTCCGAACTGACCTGCGCCGACATCCTGCACTCGCTCAGCGCCCTCGCGGCGCAGAGCAAACTGCCCGTGTACCGTCTCGCCGCCGCCAACTTCGACCTCGCACACGCCAAGGCCGACGGTGACCTGAAGGTCGTACTGCCCACCCTGCGGCCCATCGCTGACGGCCGGATGATCCTCTGCCAGGGCAACTTCCTCGTCGTCAAGGACGGAACCAAGAGCTTCCGCAAGGGCATGCCCAGTTGTGGCCCCTTCCGGCTGACCGAGTTCACGGCCGGCCAGGGATCGGCGTTCGAGCGCTACGACGACCACTACGGTCACGTGCCCCATCTGGACGGCCTGGAGCTGCGGTCGATCGCGGACTCGACCGCCAGGGCGGGCGCGCTCACCAGCGGTGAGATCGACTTCGTCCATGACCTCTCACCCGTTACCGCGCGCACGCTGGACGGCAACGGGAAGGTCGAACTCGTCCCCACGAAGAGCCCCTATCTCGTCGGCCTCTCCTTCCAGATGAACATGAGCGTCAAGCCCTTCGACGACCCGCGGGTGAGGGAGGCGTTCAAGCTCGCGGTCGACCGGGAGGCCATGGTGAAGACGGTGTTCTACGGCAACGCCGAGGTCGGCAACGACCTGCCCTCCATGGGCTTCTCCGACTACGCGGAGAGCCTGCCCCAGCGCGCCCACGACCCGGAGCGGGCCCGTGCACTCCTCAAGGAGGCCGGGGCCGACGGGATGAAGGTGACGCTGACGACCGGCCCCGAGACGCCGGGCATGGTGGAGATGGCCGCCCTCTTCGTCGAGGACCTCAAGAAGGTCGGCGTCCAGGCTTCGGTCCGCGAACTGCCCGCGGGACAGCTTTACGCCGACTTCCCCGCGTACGCGGCGCTGCCGCTGGTCGGTTCGTACCAGATACCCATTCCCGCACTGTCGACCTACCAGATGAGCACGGCGGGCGGATCGCCGTCGGCGTTCGGCTGGAAGGAGGCCGGGACCGACGCCCTTGTCGCCAAGGCCCGCGCCGAGAGTGACAAGGCCGAGGCCAAGAAGCTGAGCACGCAGGCGCAGCGCCCGCGCTGGGAGGACGGCAACCAGGTGTTGCCGGTCTTCAAGCCGAACCTGAACGCCCAGGCCCAGGGGGTCAGCGGGATACGCGACGATCTCTTCGAGCAGTTCCCCGGCTTCTCCCAGGCGTCGCTGGCGTGAGCCTGGTCGCGTTCATCGGCCGTCGCCTCGCGGGGGCGGCCGTCCTGCTGGTGCTGCTGTCGGCCGCGATCTTCGCGGCCACGGCGGTCCTCCCGGGAGACGCCGTCAGCGCGGTCGCCGGGGTGGACGCGTCCGAGGCCCAACGCGCCGAGGTCCGAGCCGAACTCGGGCTGGACCGGCCGGCCGCCGAGAGGTACGTGGACTGGGTGGCCCGCGCGGTCCGGGGGGACCTGGGCCACGGCTTCGTGGGGGAGCGGCCGGTCGCCGAGGTCCTCGCCACCCGCCTGCCCAACAGCCTGCTGCTTGCCGGACTGACCCTCGCGGTCACCGCGCCGCTCGCCGCGCTGCTGGGCCTGTGGACCGGGTTGCGCGGGGGCAGTGCCGACCGCCTGGTCTCGACATCGGCCCAGATCCTCGCCGCCGTACCCGAGTTCGTCATCGCCGCGCTGCTCGTCGCCGTACTGGCGGTGTGGCTGGAGGTCCTCCCACGCGTCTCCGTCATCCCCCTGGGAGGTGCGCCGCTCGACGCCCCGCGCGCGCTGATACTGCCCGTGCTGACGCTCAGCGCGGTTGGTCTCGCGGTGGCCACCAGGCTGCTGCGGGTCTCCGTCGCGGACACGGCGGCCACCCTCTACTGCGAAGCCGCACGGCTCAACGGCGTACGCGGCGTGCGGCTCGCGGTCCGTCACATCCTGCCCAACGCCGCCGGACCCGCCGTTCAGGCGCTCACCCTCACCACAGGGGCGCTGGTCGGCTCGGCGGTGGTGGTGGAGAACGTCTTCGACTACCCGGGCATCGGCCGGGAGCTGCAACTGGCCGTCGCGGCACGGGACGTACCGATGGTGCAGGGCATCGCCACCGCTTTCGTCGCGGTGATGCTCACGGTGCTGCTGCTGGGTGACATCTGCGCGCGTCTGCTGGGCGCACGGGAGGAGAACGGCCGATGACGACGGTCCTGACCCCACCGCGGAGGCGGACACGCACGGCCCGTCCCGGCGCGCCCGGTCGCCGCCGACCACTGCTCCTCACCGGGGCGGGCACACTGCTCGTCCTCCTGCTCGCCCTGCTGGGACCGCTGGCCGCGCCGCACAGCCCCACCGCGCAACTCGCGGCGCCCTTCCAGCAGCCGGACGGTCAGTTCCTCCTCGGCACCGACGTGCTGGGCCGGGACGTGGCGAGCCGGGTGCTCAGCGGCGGCCGCACCATCGTGCTCACCGCGCTGGCGGGGACGGCGGCGGCCGGAGCCGTCGGGATGACCGCCGGCGTCCTGGCGGCCATGGTGTCCCGCAAGTTGGGCGACCTGCTGATCCGCTGCGTGGACGCCCTCGCCGTCCTCCCCGCCCCCCTGGTCGTCCTCGTCCTGGCCGCCGGATTCCCCGGCAGTGACACGGCCCTCCTGGCAGCCGTCGCCCTGGCCACCGCGCCCTTCTCGACCCGGGTGCTGCGTGCCGCGGCGGACACGGTCCTGCACAGCGGATACGTCGAGGCCGCCTTGGCCCGGGGCGACACCCGGCGGGCCGTTCTGCGCCACGACGTGCTGCCCAACATCGCCGGACCGGTCCTGATGGACACCGCGCTGCGGTTGGTCGCCTCCCTGCACCTCACCGCAACCGCGGGCTTCCTCGGTCTCGGACAGGGAGGGGCGGCGCCGGACTGGGGTCGCATGGTGAGCGAGAACGTTCCCGGGGCGACACTGGCCGCCACGCCGTTCCTCGCTCCGGCGCTGCTGCTGGTGCTGCTGTCCGTCTGTGTCGGCCTGCTGGCCGGACGGCTGGCGGACGCGGTGGGGCGGGGTGCCGCATGACCGGCCAGGTGACCGCCCGCCTGTCAGGCGTCGGTCCGCTTGCCGAGATCAGCGGGCTGACGCTCGGCCCGGCGGCCGGAGGGCCGCCCGTCCTGCACGACGCCTGCCTCTGGGTGCCGCGCGGGCAGGTGCTGGGGGTCGTAGGCAGGTCGGGATCGGGTAAGAGCAGCCTGGCGTACAGCCTCCTCGGACATGTCCGCCCTGGCCTGGAGGTCCGTGGCGGAACCGTCCGGGTGGCCGGCCTCGATCCGTTCGACGGCGCGGACGCCCGTCGCCTGCGCGGCCGGGTGGTGTCCTTCCTGGGGCAGGACCCCGCCTCGTCGCTCAACCCCGCGCTCCGGATCGGCACGCAGATCGCCGAGGCGGTGCGCCTGCGCTCGCCCGTGAAGGGTGGAGACGACGTCCGTGCTCGGGTCGGGGAACTCCTGATGTCCGTGCGACTGCCGGATGACCGGGCGTTCCGGAGACGGCTGCCCCGGCAGCTGTCGGGAGGACAGGCCCAACGCGTTGCCCTCGCCCTCGCGTTGGCGGGCCGACCCAGCCTGCTGGTCCTCGACGAGCCCACCAGTGGCCTGGACCCGGTCCTGGCGGACGGGATGCGTGGTCTGCTGGCCGAGGTCCTGTCCGAGGGGGACCGTGCCGCGTTGCTGGTCAGCCACGCCCCGGCGTGGATCGCGTCCGTGGCGGACGACGTGATCCGCCTGGACGGGGGCCGGATCGTCGCGGGCGGGGTGCCGGGGGCGTCGTCGCCCGTCCTGCCGTCCGGGAGTTCCCGGACCGGTGGCCCCCGCTCCAAGGCCCCACGCGTCGCTGCCGCTGACCCCGCCGTCGTCGGCCGGCTGTTCGTGCGGAGCCTGTACGCCGCCCATGGGCGGGTTTCCGCGTTGCACGACGTTTCCCTCACCGTTCCGGCGGGCTCCTGCACCGCCGTCGTGGGTCCGTCGGGGTCGGGGAAGACCACCCTTGCCCGATGTCTCGCGGGGCTTCACCCGCCCGCACGGGGCAGTGTCGACTGGCGGGACGACGGTGCGCAGCGGGGGCGCGGGGCTCCCGTGCAACTCGTCGCGCAAGACGCCCACGGCGCTCTCAACCCACGGGAATCCGTGGGCGACGCGCTCATGCGCCCCCTCCGGGGGGTGCGCAGCCGGTCAGCCCAGGAGGCGTCTTGCGAAACCGTGCGACTGGTCGGACTGGTCGGGCTGGGCGCGGATGTACTGACACGCCGGCCGGGGGAGTTGTCGGGCGGCCAGCGTCAACGCGTCGCACTGGCACGGACACTGGCCGCCGAGCCGCGCGTCCTGGTCTGTGACGAGATCACCTCGGCGCTGGACCCGGAGACGGCGAGCGGGGTCCTGGACCTGCTGGACTCGCTGCGACGGGCGACGGGCCTGACGGTCGTGATGGTGACGCACGACCTGGCGGCCGCGGCCGCTCGCGCGGAGCAGGTCGTCGTCCTGGACGCGGGACGGGTGGTCGAAGCCGGACCTGCCGACCGCGTGCTGGTGACCCCGGAGCACCCCGTCACCCGGGAACTGCTTGCCTGCGAGGACGGTCCCGCCCTCGCCGTGCCGGAGTAGCGGCGGGTGAGGGCCTATGGCCGGCAGGAGGAGCGCCCCGCCCACAGGGCGCTCCTCCGCGCCACGTCTCACGGCCGGAGCAACTCCCGTGCCAGCGCCGCCTTGTCGACCTTCCCGACGGCGGTGAGCGGGAGGCCGGGCACCTGGACGACCTCGTCCGGCGTCTTGTATCCGGCCAGCCCGCGCTCTTTCAGATGGGCGGCGACCTCCCGCGCGCCGGGGGCCGCGCCCGCGCAGACGACGAAGGCGACGGTCCGCTCACCCCGCCGCTCGTCCGGCACACCGACCAGCGCCGCCGCCGTGATCGCCGGATGCGTCAGCAACTGCTCCTCCACCTCGACCGCGGCGATCTTCTCGCCGCCACGGTTGATCTGGTCCTTGATCCGCCCCACCACCACGAGGTGCCCGGTCGGCAGACGCCGCACCACGTCACCGGTCCGGTAGTAGCCGTCCGGAGTGAACGCCGTGCGGTTGTACTCCTCGGCGCGGTAGTAGCCCCGCAGCGTGTACGGGCCCCGAGTGAGCAGCTCGCCCGCCGTACCGTCCGGCACGGGCCTGCCGTCGGTGTCCACCACGAGGACCTCGTCGTCCGGCGAGACGGGCCGGCCCTGCGTGGCGCAGACGAGGTCTTCGGAGTCGTCGAGGCGGGTGAGGTTGATCAGTCCCTCCGCCATGCCGAAGACCTGCTGCACGGTCACCCCGAGTGCCGGTCCGAGCTTCCGCGCGTGGTCCTCCGGCAGCCGCGCCCCGCCGACCTGCACCACCGCGAGACTGCCCAGGTCCCAGGAACCGGAGGCGGCCTCGTCCGTCCAGTGGGTGACGAGCGGCGGAGTCAGGGAGGTCAGGGTCACACCCTCCCGCTCGACAAGGGTGAACGCCGTCTGCGGACTGGGGTCCGGTGCGACCACGACGGTCCCTCCGGCCATGAGGGTGCCCAGCACACCGGGGCAGGCGAAGGTGAAGTTGAACCCGATCGGCAGCACCGCCAGGTAGACGGTTCCCGCGTCGAGCGCGCAGACCTCGGCGCAGGCGCGCGCGTTGTAGGCGTAGTCGTGGTGCGTCCGTGGGATGAGCTTGGGAAGCCCTGTGGTGCCGCCGGACAGCAACAGGAGGGCGACATCCGAGGGGTCCGCTCCGCCGTCGTCGGCGCCGGGCACGGACAGGGCCTCCGTCGCGGTGAGGCCGGACGCGGACGGTTGGTCCACCCGCAGCGACTCGAACGGGACGAAGCCGTCGTCCGGGCCGGGATCCCCGACCACGACGACGTGCCGCAGCGAGCCGCCGGGCCCCTGCTCCGCCCGCACCTCGCGCATCAGCTCCCGGTGGTCGAACCGGGCGTGCCGGTCCGGCACCACGCAGGCCACGGCATCCGCAACGCGCACCAGATGGCCGATCTCCCGGCGCCGGTGGCCGGGCATGGCGTGCACCGGAACCGCCCCGAGCCGCTGCAACCCGAACCAGACGAGCACGAACTCGGCGCAGTTGGGGAGCTGGACCACGACGTGGTCACCCCGCCCGATACCGAGCCCGCGCAGTCCGCGGGCGACGCGGTCGGCCTCGGCGTCCAGATCGGCGTAGCTCCACCGCCGGTCCCCGTCGACCAGGGCCACACGGCCTCCATGGTGGGCTGCCGCTTGGCGCAGGCGGGTGCCGAAGGTCACTTCCTGCCAGTGTCCGGCGGCCCGGTAGTGCGCTGATTCCGCCTCGGACCAGGTCTTTTGAGCGTCGGTCATGGGTTTTTGCCTCTCATTGCCGGGCCTCGGGCTCTGGCTCCGAGTCTCGTTGTGTGACTACGATGTGAAGTGTAGAAATGATAATCATTTCAATCTAGGGTGGGGTCGGCCCTCCGCGAGGGAGGTCCCGGCGCCCACCCTCGCCCCGGCTCCAGCCCCGTCCGACCGGAAGGTCTCAGCAGTGAGTGATGAAGCAGTCGTCCAGGCACGGACAGCGGAAGGTGACACCGGAAGCCGTGGCCTTCCCGCGTCGGCGGCGGTGCGTGAAGCGGTGGCACGTGCGCTGGAGATCGCGCCACAAGAGCTGGACGACGACCGGGACCTCTTCGAACTCGGCCTCGACTCACTGATGTTGATGTCCCTGGTCGGCGCATGGCGGCGCCAGGGCAGCACGGTCACCTTCCAGGACCTCACCCGCAGCCCGACTCTGGGGGCGTGGACGGCCCTGCTCGGGCAGGAGCGTCACGGCGACGCGCCCGCCACCGTGCGGCCCGCCCCGCCCATGGCGCTCGACGCGGCGGTGGCCGAGGCGCAGACGGATACGTTCCCGCTGGCCACGATGCAGCACGCCTACTGGGTCGGACGCCAGGACGGTCAGCCCCTGGGCGGCGTCGCCGCGCACTTCTACGTCGAACTCGACGGCCACGAGGTCGATCCGGTCCGGCTCGACACCGCCCTGCGGGCTCTCGTGCGGCGGCACGGCATGCTGCGGGCCGTCTTCGACGAGGAGGGCCGCCAGCGCTTCGGTGCTCCGGGCGCCCCGCTCACCGTTCACGATCTGCGTGAGCGCACCGCCGACGAGGCCGAGTCCGCGCTGGAGGCGCTGCGCGAGCACAACACCCACGCGCGCCCGGACATCGCCGCCGGCGACGTTTTCCGCGCGGCCCTGTGTCTGCTCCCCGATGGCAGGACCCGCCTGCAGATCGACCTGGACATGATGGCCGGCGACGCGCTGAGCCTGCGGGTCCTCCTGTCCGACCTGCGCCGCTTCTACGACTGTCCTGACGACCCGCCGCGCGAACTCGGCCTGGACTACCGCCGGTACCTCGCGGAGCACGACGTCCGGCGAAGGGCGGAGCGCGAGCAGCACGCCGTCTGGTGGCGGGAGCGCCTGCCGGATCTGCCCCGCGGCCCACGGCTGCCGACGACCGTCGACCCGCTCACCCCGGTCCGTGCGGACGACAGCGTGCTGACCCACTCCCGCCGCCTGCACCACTGGCTCGGCCCCGCTGAGAAGGCGGCACTCATCAGCGCTGCCCGACGGCACGGCATCACCCCCGCCGCCGCTCTCGCCACCGCCTTCGCCGAGGTCATCGCCGCCTGGAGCGACAGCCCGCGCTTTCTCCTCAACCTCCCGCTGTTCGACCGGGAGATGTTCACCCCGGAAGTCGCCCGTCTGGTCGGGGACTTCAGCAGCTCGGTCCTGCTCGACGCGGACATGAGCGCACTCCTGCCGTTCTCCCGTCAGGCCCGCGGTCTCCAGGAGCGCCTGCAGGAAGGCATCTCCCACGGCGCGTACGGCGGCGTCGAGGTGCTGCGCGACCTCGCCCGCGCCGAGGGCTCCCCGGTGCTGGCCCCGGTCGTCTACACCAGCGCCATCGGGCTGGGCGAGATCTTCGAGCAGGACGTCCAGAAGTCCTTCGGCCGCCCCTCCTGGATCATCTCCCAGGGCCCCCAGGTCTACCTGGACGCCCAGGTCACCGAACTCGACGGCGGCCTCCTCCTCAACTGGGACGTACGGGACGGCGTGTTCGAGGCCGGCGTGCCCGACGCCGCATTCGACGCCTACCGCGGCCTCATGACCCGCCTCCTGACGGACCCCGACGCCTGGGCCCGGCCGATGGACGGCCTGCTCGCGCCCGACGTCCTGCCCCGGCGTGCGGTGGCGGCCCAGCCTCCCGCCCCTGTCCCGGACCGTGCCCTGCACACCCGCTTCTTCCGGATCGCCGAGACCGAGCCGGGCCGCACCGCGGTCGTCCGCACCACCGGCGACACGCTCACCTACGGCGAACTCGCCCACGCGGCACGCCGGATCGCCACGATGCTGCGCGACCACGGCGTACGGGAGGGCGACACCGTCGCGGTGACCCTGCCCAAGGGCGCCGACCAGATCACCGCGGTCCTCGGCATCCTGGCCGCGGGCGCGGCCTACGCCCCCGTCGGCGTGGAACAGCCCGCCGTACGCCGGCAGCGCATCCACTCCGTCGCCGATGCGTCCGCCGTGCTCACCGATCGGGACCACGCCCACCTCTGCGCGGACGTCTCCCCAGCCCCCGTGCTGCTCCTGGAGGACGCGTCGGGGGCCGAGCCCGCACCGGTCGTCCAGCCGGAGCCCGCCCTGCCCGCCTACGTGCTGTTCACGTCCGGCTCGACGGGGCTGCCCAAGGGTGTCGAGGTGTCGCACCGGGCGGTCGTCAACACGATCGAGGCGATGGAGGAGCAGCTCGGCCTCGGTCCCTCGGACCGTACTCTCGCGATCTCCGCGCTGGACTTCGACCTCGCCACCTGGGACATCTTCACCCCGCTGTCCCTCGGCGGACAGGTGGTCGCCGTAGGACAGGAGCACCGCCGGGACGCCCACCACTGGGCGCGGCTGGTGCGTACGCACGGGGTGACGCTGGTGCAGTGCGTGCCCGCCCTGCTGGACCTGCTGATGGCCGCCGGAGAGGGCGAGGGCCTCGGAGACTCCCTGCGCATGGTGCTGCTCGGCGGGGACTGGGTAGGGCTCGACCAGCCCCGCAGGCTGCGCTCCCTCGTGCCCGGCTGCCGTTTCGTGGCACTCGGCGGCATGACGGAGGCCGCCGTCCACTCCACGGTGTTCGAGGTGGCGGAGACCGACCCGGCCTGGAAGTCCGTCCCCTACGGCGTTCCCCTGCGCAACATGCGGGCCCGCGTCGTGGACGGACGGGGACGCGACTGCCCCGATCTCGTCCCCGGCGAGCTGTGGATCGGCGGCCCCGGTGTGGCGAACGGCTACCGTGCGGACCCCGAGCGCACGGCGGAACGCTTCGTCGAGCACGACGGTGAACGCTGGTACCGCAGCGGCGACCTGGCCCGTTACCGGCCCGACGGGGTGCTGGAGTTCCTCGGCCGCGCCGACCACCAGGTGAAGATCGGCGGCCACCGCATCGAACTGGGCGAGGTCGAGTCCGCGCTGGAGGACGACCCCGCCGTCCTGCACGCGGTCGCCACCGTCCTCGACACACCGGCGCGTCACCTCGCCGCGGCCGTGTCCGACCGCAGCGGGGCGACCGACCCGGACGAGGTCCGCCTCCGGGTGGCGGAACGACTGCCCGCCTACATGGTCCCCGAGCGCGTCCTCGTCCTGCGCGACCTGCCGTTGACCGCCAACGGCAAACTGGACCGGGCTGCTGTCCGCCAGGCGCTGAACGAGGCCGCCGGCCAGGACGGACCTCGCACGTCTCCACCGGTAGGCCCGGTGGAGACCGCCGTAGCGGCCGAGTGGGCCGAACTGCTCGACGTGGCCCAAGTGGGGCGCGAGAGCAGCTTCTTCCTGCTGGGTGGCGACTCGCTCGTCGCGACGCGCATGATCGGCCGACTGCGTGCCGCCGGTTTTCCCGGCGCCCGCGTGGCCGACCTCTTCGCCCGCCCGGTACTCCAGCACTTCTGCGAGACGCTGCATCCCGCGACGACCGCCGACGACGAGCAGGTATCGGCCACCGGCCCCGTCCTCGTGCCCGACCCGGACCACGCCCACGAGCCCTTCCCGCTGACGGACGTCCAGGCCGCGTACCACACCGGCCGCGACCCCCGTTTCACCCTCGGAGGCGTCGGCACCTGGCACTACACGGAGTTCGACGGCACGGACGTCGACCTGGACCGGCTGGAGCACGCCTGGAACACCCTCGTCCGGCGGCACGGCATGCTCCGGGCGGTCGTCGAGGACGGACACCAGCGGGTCCTGCCCGAGGTATCGCCGGTGCGCATCCCGGTGGAGGACGCCCGTGCCGGCGGCGCGGCCGAGGTCCTGGCCGGCCTGCGCACCCGCCTGTCCCACCAGGTCCGCGATCCCGCCCGGTGGCCGCTCTTCGCGGTCGAGGCGGTGCGCTACCGCGAAGACCAAGGTGCCGAGGAGAACGATGGCGAGGTACGGACCCGTATCGGCGTCGGCCTGGACTACCTCGTGCTCGACGCGCTCTCCATCACCACGCTCTACGCCGAACTCAACGCTCTCTACGCCGACCCGGACCACGAACTACCGCCCGTAGACGTGTCGTTCCGCGACTATCTGACCCGCCTCCCGGCGGACCCGGAGTCCGCCGGGCGGGCCCGCGCCCACTGGCAGGCCCGCCTGTCCGAACTGCCGCCCCCTCCCGCCCTGCCCTTCGACCAGGACCCGGCGACGCTCGACGCGCCAGCCTTCACCCGGCGCCGGCTGGGCCTGCCCGCCGAGGACTGGCAGGCCGTCAAGCGGAGCGCGGCCCGGCACGGCCTGACCCCCTCCACCGTCCTGCTGGCCCTGTACGCGGAGATCCTGGCGGCCTGGAGCGGCACCGACGCCGTGACCGTCACGCTCACCCTCTTCAACCGGCGCGACGTCCATCCCCACATCCACCGGGTGCTGGGCGACTTCACCTCTCTGTCCCTCGCGGGTCACCGGCGCGAGGGCGCGTCCTGGCTTGCGGCGGCGGTCGCGCTGCAACGCCGTCAGGCGGAGGACCTCGACCACGCCGACGTGCCGATCGACTGGCTGCTGCGGGAGTTCGGCCGCCGCACGGGCACGGTCGACGCCGCCGCACCCGTGGTCTTCACCAGCGCCATCGGCGTCGGTGACGCGACGCTGGCCGGACCGGGCACCGGCTTCCCCGCGAAGGTCTGGGGCATCTCCCAGTCCCCGCAGGTCTGCCTGGACAACCAGGTCACCGAGGAGTCCGGGAATCTGATCGTCACCTGGGACGCCGTGGAGGAACTGTTCGCCGAGGGCGTGCTGGACGCGATGTTCGCCGCCTACGAACGTCTGCTGCGACACCTCGTGGCCGGTGACTGGGAGGCACCGCTCCCCGACCTGCTGCCCGCCCCTCAGTACGAACGGCGGGCTGCCGCCGCACGGGAGGCCGCCCTGGAACCGGTGACGCCGCGCCCGCTGCACGAGACGTTCTTCACCCACGCGACGGCCACCCCCGACCGCACCGCCCTCGTCACGACGGCGGGGGAGGAGGTGACTTACGGAACCCTCGCCGAACAGGCGCTGCGCACCGCCGCCGCGCTCGGCGACGCGGGCGTACGGCCGGGCGGCCTGGTCGCGGTCACCCTGCCCAAGGGCCCGGAACAGATCGCGGCGGTCCTCGGCGTCCTCGCGGCCGGCGCCGCCTACGTTCCGCTGAGCCTCGAACAGCCCGCCGCACGGCTGGAGCGGGTGCACGCCACCGCCGGTTTCCCCGTCGTCGTGGGCAGTTGGCCTGCCGTGGAAGGAGGCGGTCCCCGCCCCCTGTCCTTCGCGGATACGCAGGGCCGTGAGCCGCTGCCCGCGCCGTGTGAAACGTTCCCCCAGGCGCTCGCCTACGTGATCTTCACTTCGGGTTCCACGGGCGAGCCCAAGGGAGTCGAGATCTCCCACGCCGCCGCCTGGAACACGATCGCGGACGTCAACGCCCGGCACGGCATCACCGGGGACGATCGCGTTTTCGCCCTGTCGGCACTGGACTTCGACCTGTCCGTGTACGACGTCTTCGGCCTGCTCGCCGCGGGTGGCTCCCTCCTGCTGCCCACCGAGGACCAGCGCCGGGAACCGGCCCGCTGGCCGAGTCTGCTCGACCGGTACGGCGTGACCGTCTGGAACACCGTCCCCGCCCTGCTCGACCTGCTGCTCGACGCCGACGAACAAAGCGGACCGGACGGTGGTCGGACAGGAAAGCTGCGGACCGCACTGGTCTCCGGCGACTGGATCGGCCTCGACCTTCCCGCCCGGCTGCGGGCCCGGACCGCGCGGCCCTGCGCCTTCGTCGCCATGGGCGGAGCCACGGAAGCCGCCATCTGGTCCAACACCCTCACCGTCGCCGAGCTGGACCCCAGGTGGGTGTCCATCCCCTACGGACGTCCCCTGACCGGCCAGCACTACCGCGTGGTCGACCGGGACGGGCGGGACTGTCCCGACTTGACGCCCGGCGAACTGTGGATCGGCGGCCGGGGACTGGCACGCGGCTACCTGGCCGACCCGGTCCGCACCGCCGAGAAGTTCGTCGAACAAGACGGGCGACGCTGGTACCGGACGGGTGACCTGGGCCGGTTCCGGGGCGACGGACTGCTGGAGTTCCTCGGCCGGCTCGACAGCCAGCTCAAGATCGCCGGCCACCGCATCGAGGCGGGCGAGATCGAGGCCGCGCTGGAGGCACACCCGGCCGTCGCGCGGGCCGCCGTCGTGGCCGTGGGGGAGCGCACCGCCAAGCGCCTGGTCGCCTTCGCCGTACCGCAGGACCTCACCGTGGGCAGCGCACCCGCTGACAAGCCGGTTCCCACCGAGTCCGTCGCGCCCGTCGAGCACCCCGAACTCACCGAGAGCCTCTTCGGCCTGCTGGCGGAGCGGGTGCCGGTCTACGCCGTCCCGTCCCGCATCCTGCTCCTGCCCGCCCTGCCCCTCACCGCGAACGGCAAGGTCGACCGGGCAGCCTTGGCCGGCCTGGCGGGACCGGAGACGGTGTCCGTGGGTGCCGAGCCGCCACGGGGCGAGACCGAGACGGCCCTCGCCGCGCTCTGGCACGAGTACCTGCCGCACTGGGCGCCGGACCGCAACGCCAACTTCTTCACCGTCGGTGGCGACAGCCTCACCGCGCTGCGCCTGCTCGCCGCGATCGAGCGCCGCCTCGGGGCCACCGTGCCCGTCCGCCGCTTCTTCGCCGCACCGACCATCGCCGCGCTCGCCGCGGACGTCACCCGAACGATCGCGGCCCACGCGACCGCCTACGAGACCGGAGAGCTGTGAACATCGCTGAACTGCTGGCCCGATACGCCGACGAGGGCGTGGTGCTGTGGGCCCAGGACGGACAACTGCGTTTCCGGGCCCCCCAGGGCCGGCTCACCGACACGCACCGAGCCGAACTGCGCACGCACAAGGAAGCCATCCTCCGCCACCTGGAGGCCGGGGAGCCCGCCCTGCGCGGCGACCCCGACAACCGCCACGAGCCCTTCCCGCTGACGGACATCCAGGCCGCCTACCTCATCGGCCGCACCGACGCCTACGCCTACGGAGGTGTCGGCTGCCACGCCTACGTCGAACTGGAATACCCCGACCTCGACGTGGACCGCGTCACTGCCGTGTGGCGGGAGCTGGTCCAGCGGAACGACATGCTGCGCGCCGTCATCCACCACGACGGCTACCAGCAGGTCCTGCCCGACGTGCCCGCCCTCTCCGTCGGGGCCGACGACCTGACCGCGCTCCCGGCGACCACCGCCGAGGCGGAGGTGGAGCGAACCCGAGCGCGTCTGTCCGCCCGCGAGGCGCCCACCGACCAGTGGCCGCTCTTCGACGTGCACGTGACCCGGACCGCCGAGCGGGCCGTGCTCCACCTCGCTTTCGACATGCTCGTCGTCGACCACGCCAGCCTGCGCATCCTGCTCGCCGAGTTCCAGCGGAGCTACGGCGGTGCCGCCCTCTCCGAGGCACCGCGGATCACCTTCCGCGACTACGTCCTGGCCCGCCGGGCTCTCGCCGACACCGACGGCTACGCCCGCGACCGCGCCTACTGGACCGAACGGCTCGACACCCTGCCGTCCGCCCCCGAGCTGCCCCTCGCGGAAGCCTGGGAGGCCGCCGTGAGCGGCTCGGGGGAAGCGGGCCGCCCCCCGGCTTCCGGTGACGCGGTGACGTTCCGCCGGCTGGAGGTTCTGCTGGCCGCGGCCGACCGGGACCGGCTCACCGAGCGGGCCGCGCGGCGCGGGCTGACCGTCTCGACGGCCCTGCTCACGGCGTACGTCGAGACGGTGGGAGCCTGGTCGCGGACCAGCCGGTTCACGCTCAACGTGCCCACGGTCGACCGACCCGACCTGCATGAGGACATCGACCGTCTCATCGGTGACTTCACCTCGCTCGAACTGCTCGCTGTCGACCTCGACGCCCCGGCCACCTTCGCCGAGCGGACCAGGTCGGTGGGGCAGCAGCTCCTCGAAGACCTGGCACACCCGCTGTTCACCGGCTCGGAGGTGCTCGCCGAGCTCTCCCGCAGGGCCGGCGCCCCGGTGCTGATGCCGGTCGTCTTCACCAGCGCCCTGGGCAACGGCGTCACCTCCGAGGGCGTACCCCCCGAGGTGACGTACGCCGTGACCCGGACGCCACAGGTATGGCTCGACTGCCAGGTCATGCACCGGGGTGACACGCTGAGCTTGTCCTGGGACATCCGGGAGGGCGCGCTCAGCGCGGGCGTCGCCGACGCCATGTTCGAGGCGTACACGGCACTCGTGCGGTCGCTGTCGGCCAAGGGCGAGGCCGGTGAGGCCGCCTGGGGCGCACCGGCCGGCATCCCCCTGCCCAAGGCGCAGGCAGCGCGCCGGAGCAGGGCCAACGCGACCGAGGGACCCCTGCCGGACGCCCTGCTCCACGACCCCGTACTGGCCCAGGCACAGGCCACACCGGACGCGATCGCGGTCCGCACACCCGAACTGGCCCTCTCCTACCGGCAGCTCCTCGCCCGCGCGAGCGCACTCGCCGAGGCGCTGATGGTGTCCGGACTGCGCCCCGGCGAGCCGGTGGCCATCTGGATGGACAAGGGCTGGGAGCAGGTCGTCGCCGTCTTCGGCACCCTCATGGCGGGCGGCGCGTACCTGCCCGTCGACACGGCCCAGCCGCCGGCCCGCAGGGACACGATCATCGCGGACGCGGGCGTCCGCACGGTCCTCACCCAGTCCTGGCTCGCCGAACTCGAAGACCTCCCGGCGAGGGTGTCGGCCGTCGCCGTGGACCTCGTCGAGGAAACCACCGTGGAGAGTACGAGCGCCATCGCCCGCCGGGATCCGGACGACCTCGCCTACATCATCTACACCTCGGGCTCCACCGGCACGCCCAAGGGCGTGATGATCAGCCACCGGGCCGCCCTCAACACCGTCGAGGACATCAACCGCCGCTTCGCCGTCACCGAGCGCGACCGCGTCCTCGGCATCGCGGGCCTCGGCTTCGACCTGTCCGTCTACGACCTGTTCGGGCCGCTCGCCGTGGGCGCCACCCTGGTCCTGCCCCAGGCCGACCGGCGCGGAGACCCCTCCCACTGGGCCGAACTCGTCCGCGACTTCGGCGTCACGGTGTGGAACTCCGTGCCCGGCCAGCTCCACATGCTGTGCGACTGGCTCCGCTCCGAGCCCACCGAGGACGGCTCGCTGCGGCTCGCGCTGATATCCGGCGACTGGATACCGGTCGCCCTGCCCGACCAGGCCCGTGAACTCCTGCCGGGGCTGGAGATCATCTCGCTCGGCGGAGCCACCGAAGGCTCCATCTGGTCCATCGCCCACCCGATCGGTGAGGTGGACTCCACTCGCCCGAGCATCCCGTACGGCAAGCCCCTGACCAATCAGACGTTCGCCGTGCTCGACCGGCATGTGCGGCCACGGCCCGAATGGGTTCCGGGCGAGCTGTACATCGGCGGCACAGGCGTCGCCCTGGGCTACTTCGGCGACGAGGACCGCACGGCACAGCGGTTCCTCACCGACCCCGTCACCGGCCGGCGGCGCTACCGCACAGGCGACCTCGGGCGGTACCTCCCCGACGGGACCATCGAGTTCCTGGGCCGGGAGGACGCCCAGATCAAGATCCGCGGTTACCGCGTCGAACTCGCCGAGGTGGAGGCCGCTGTACAGGCCCACCCGGCAGTGGCGGCGGGCGCTGTCGTCGTCGACGACTCGGCGGCGGGCGGACGACGCCTGGCCGCGTTCGTGGAGATGGCACGCAAGGACGGCGAGACGGCGCGCGCAGAAGGAGGTACGGCGCGCAAGGACGGCGGTGAGCCTGCCGCGACGAGCAGGGAACGGGCGCGCGCCGCGGCCGCCGACGCCGTACGCGAAGCCGCCACGGCCGTCGACGCCGCACGGCTCAAGGACTTCCTGGCCGCCCTCGACGAGGTGGCGCTCGCCGAGATGACCCGCGTCCTCGCGGCCTCCGGGGTGTTCGCCGAGGGCGCGGCACGCACGGCGGAGGAGGTGGGCACGGCCCTACGCGCCACACCCCGCCACCGGCACATCGTGCGGCGCTGGCTGCGCGCCCTGGCCGCACGGGACCGGCTCACCCACCAGGACGCGGACGACACCTACGCCGCCCTCGTCCCTGTCCCCGAGCCCGAGGCGGAACACGGCTGGCGGCTGGCCGCCGAACTGGAACACGAGATCGGGTGGAGCACCGAGCTGCTCACTGTCATGCGCACCTGCGCCGCGCGGCTGCCCGAGCTGATCTCCGGGGAGGCCGGCATCCGGGAACTGCTCTTCCCCGGCGCCGCGACGGAGGCCGCGGACGCCGCCTACCGCGACAACCTCGCCATCCGGCACCTCAACCGCGCGGTGGTCGCCGCGCTGCGCGAGATCGCCGCGAGCCACACCGGCGAGGAGCGGCTGCGCGTGCTGGAGGTCGGCGGCGGTGTCGGAGGCACCACCGGCGAACTGGTGCCCGTTCTCGCCGAGTACGGGGTCGACTACCTGTTCACGGACGCCTCGGCGTTCTTCCTGGGCGAGGCCCGCGAACGCTTCGCCGATCACACCTGGGTCCGGTACCAGCGCTTCGACGCGGACGAGGACCCGCGCGCCCAGCACTTGCTGCCCAACACCTTCGACGTCGTGGTCTGCGCCAACACGCTGCACGCCGCCGCCGACGCCGACGCCGCCGTGGGCCGGCTGCGGGAACTGCTCGTCCCCGGCGGACAGCTCGTGTTCGTGGAGAACACCCGCGACGAGAACCTCCCGCTGCTGGTCTCCATGGAGTTCCTGGAGGTCGCCGGCCGGACGTGGACCGACGTGCGCGAGCACACGGGCCAGTCCTTCCTCACCCACACGCAGTGGCGTGAACTTCTCGACGGGCAGGCCGCGTCCGAGGTCACCTCGCTGCCCGACCCCCAGGACGCCCTGGCGCTCACCGGGCAGGAGGTCTTCTTCGCCACGATGAAGGACGACCGGCACCATGTGCCGGTGGGGGAACTGGCCCGCATGGCGGCCACCCGGCTCCCGGAGTACATGCTCCCCTCGGCGTGGCAGGTCGTCGACTCCCTGCCCCGCACGGCGAACGGCAAGACCGACCGCGCGCGCCTGCGGTCCTGGCTGCCCCGGGAGAGCGCACCGGTCGTCGTGGACGAGCGACCGAAGGACGAGCTGGAGAACAGCCTGGCCGACCTGTGGACGGAACTCCTCGCGGTCGAACGCGTCACCCGCAACGACGACTTCTTCGACCTCGGCGGCGACTCTCTCCTGGTGGCCCGGATGGTGGGCCGACTGCGCGAACGCGTACCGCAGGCGGCGGACCTGGAGTGGGAGGTCGTCCTGCGTCACATGCTGCGCCGCCCCACGGTCGCCGGTCTCGCCGGGTTTCTGCGCGGCCTGACCGGGCCGGAGGACGCGCCGGCGTCCGGTGCCGTGCGCACGGACCCGGTGATCCATCTGCACGGCGCCCGTTCGGACGACGAGCCGACGACCGTGCTGGTGCACGCGGGAACCGCGACGATCATGCCGTACCGGGCGCTGATCACCGAGATCAGGCGCCGCTCGCCTGGCCTGGCCGAGGTCGTCGGCGTGGAGGTCCCGGACCTGAACGGGTTCCTCGCCGCCCCGCCGGAGGGACTCATCGAGCAGATGGCGGCCGACTACGCACGGGCCCTGAGGGCGGACGGGCGGAGCCGCTTCCACGTCGTCGGCTACTGCCTGGGTGGTCTGATCGCCACCGAGGTGGCCCGCAACCTGGCCGAATCCGGGGCAGAGGTGGAGAGCCTCACCGTCATCAGCAGCCACAGCCCCCGCTTCCGGCTGGACGACGAACTGCTCGCCGAGTACTCCTTCGCCGTCATGATGGGCATCGACCCCGCCGACCTCGGCTTCCCGGACGACCAGTACCGGGTGGCCGCGGCGGCCGACGCCGTCCTGGCCGGCAGCCCCGGCGTCCTGCCGGACGGCGGACTCGCCGCGCTGCCCGAGGAGTTCGAGGACGTCGCGAGCTGCTTCCGGCGACTCGCCGATGTGCCTCGCGCCACCCGAATCGCCCGGATGTGCGAGGCGGTGCCCGCTTCGGCCGGCACCTACGAGCCCGACCACATGACGCGGCTCTTCCTCGCCTTCCGGCAGAGCGTTTTCGCCATCACCCGGTACGAGGCCGAACCCTACGCGGGCGACATCACCTTCCTGCGGCACGACGGCGCCTACCCCTTCCCGGGAAGCAAGGACGCCGTCACCACCTACTGGGAGGAACTCACCCTGGGCGACCTGGACATCGTCGACATCGGCGGCGACCACTACAGCTGCCTGTCCGTCGAGCACGCGCCCGGCATCCTCAAGACACTCGGTGAGCTGACCCAGGGGGCGATCACCCGATGACACGGAACACGAAGACCGGGAACAAGCCCCTGATCGGGGTTCTGGGCGCCTCCGGGGCGGTCGGCCGGGCCGCCGTACGGGAACTGCGCGCTCTCGGCCGCACCGGGCTCCGCCTGGGCGGCCGGACCGCGGCGGCCCTCTGCGCGGTTGCCGAGGAGGACCCCACCAGCCATGACGAGACCGTCTGGGCGGACGCCACCGCACCGGACGGCCTGAGCGCCTTCACCGAGGGCTGCGACATCGTTCTCAACTGCGTCGGCCCCACCTACCTGCTGCGCGCCACGGTGGCCTCGGCGGCACTCGCCGCCGGAGCACACTGCGTCGACGTGGCAGGGGACGACCCGGCCGCCGAGGACCTCCTCAAGGACGGCGATCCGGCCCGCGACGGCCGCACGGTCGTCCTGTCGGCGGGAGCCCTGCCCGGGCTGTCGAGCCTCCTGCCCCGCTGGCTTGCCCGGCAGGGCCTGGACAGCGCCTCCGCGCTGACCGCGTACTGCGGTGGCCTGGAGACCTGCTCGCCGACGGTGGCGCGCGACCTCATGCTCTCCCTCACCTCCGGAGGCGCGGACGGTGCGGCCTACGGCGAAGTGCTGGCGGCCGTCCGCGGCGGCCGGCGTGTCCCCCGCGCGCTGCGCATCGCCGAGGACGCCGAACACGGGGCCTTCCCGGGCCGGGTGGCCCTGCAGCCTTACCTCAGCGGGGAGAGCGAACGGCTCTCCACCACCCTCGGCCTCGACCGGCTCGACTGGTACAACGTCCACCCCGGTCCCGCCGTACGCGCGCTGCTCAGCCTGCTGCCGGGCCGCCTCGCCGCCGGGGACGACCCTGCGGAGCTGGCGGAGAGGCTGATCCTCGCCGCCGACCTCGACCTGGCCGGACGCAGGCCCTACTACGTCATGGACTTCACACTGACAGGCACCGCGTCCGGGCAGCCGGCCGCGGCGGGACTGACGCTGCGCGCGGCCAGCAGCTACCGGCTCACTGCGACCGTGGGCGCGCTGGCGGCGGACGCGGTGCTCCGGGCCGAGGTTCCGGCGGGCGTGCACTTCGCCTGCGACGTGCTGGACCCCGACACCGTGGTGCGGCACCTGCACTCCCATGGGGCCGCGGACCTCCGGCTCAGCGGAGCGGCGGCCGTCGCCGAACAGGTCGAAGAGGGGGTGCTGTGAGCGTCTCGACGCCGCTGCGCGTGCTGGTGTGCGGTACCAACTTCGGCCGTTTCTACGCCGAGGCGGTGCGCCGGCGCCCTGGATACGCCCTGGCCGGCATCCTGAGCCGGGGGTCGGTCGCCTCCCGTGCGTACGCGGAGAAACTGGGTGTTCCCTGCTACACGGACGTCAACGACCTCCCGGGCGACATCGACGTCGCGTGCGTGGCGGTGAGCTCCTCCATATCGGGCGGCGAGGGAACCGAGCTGGCCAAGGCGCTCATGGACCGCGGCATCCACGTGCTCCAGGAACACCCTGTCCACCTCACCGAGTTGACGGACAACCTCAAACACGCGCGCCGCCGCGGCGTTCAGTACCGCCTCAACACTCACTACCCGCACGTAGCTCCGGTCCGCGGCTTCATCGACGCGGTCCGCAGGCTCGTCGCACAACAGCGACCACTCTTCGTGGACGCCGCCACCCCGGTCCATTTGATGCACCCCCTGGTGGACATCCTGGGACAGGCGATGGGCGCCCTGCGTCCCTGGCGATTCGCGGACCCGGCACCACTGCCCGCCGAGATCGGTTCGCAGCCGTTCCGCTCCCTGCACGGAGTGTTCGCCGGCGTACCGCTCACCCTGCGGGTGCACCACCAACTCGACCCGTCCGACCGGGACAACCACGCCCTGCACTGGCACCGGATCTCCCTCGGCACGGAAGGCGGAGTCCTCACCCTGGCCGACACCCACGGGCCGGTCCTGTGGAGCCCCCGCCTGCACATCGGACGCGATGCCGACCGGCGCTTCGTCCTCGACGGGCCCGGCACCGGCCGCCTGGGGCTCGGTACCACGGCCGTCATCGGAAACACGGGAACTTTCCGGACCGTCTTCTCCGACCTGTGGCCGGAAGCGATCGGCAGCGCTCTCGACGGGCTCCGCGAGGCCGTCGCGCAGGGTGGCGACGCTCTGCGCACGGGGCAGTACGAGCTGGCCGTGTGCCGCATCTGGACCGACCTCGCGGCACGGCTCGGACCGCCCGAGATCGTCCGACCGGCTGTGCCGCGCCCCTTGGCGGTCAGCGACGTCTTCCCTGCTCCGGAACAGAACTGCGCCGAAGTGGACCGTGCCCGCGCCGATCGGAGCCCCACGGGAGCCCGTCGCGGCTCCGGGTTCCGGCGTCCGGACACGCTCCCCGGCAACGGGCGCGCTCCGGTGCGGGAACAGTCGGCCACGTCCCCTTGGCCGGCTGTTCCCAGCTCCGTGGGCGTCGCGGCCGAGTCGGACCCGCACCGTCGTGTGGGCACCATGCCCGGCATCGATCCGTCCGGCCTCGCGGAACCCTCGCCGTACACCCCGTCGGCGGAGTTCTTCGATCTCGTCGCAGCCGAGCACACCGCGACCTCAAGCGTTCCGGCCATCGTCGAGCTCTTGGCGGACGTCGACCTCAGTGGGGGGCCGGTGCTCGACATCGGCGCCGGCACCGGCCTGGTGACCGAGGCCGTCGCCCGGGCCAGGCCGGACGCGGAGATCCTCGCTTGCGAACCGGCGGTCGGCATGCGCGCCGTGCTCACCAGCCGGGTCTTCAGCGATCCGGACCTGCGTTCCCGGGTCACCATCACCGCGGACGCCGCTCCCGACCTGGACCTTCCGGACCAGGTCAGCGTCGTCCTGCTCTGCGGGGTCCTCGGCCACCTCGACGCGGACGGACGAGCCCGGCTGTGGCGGGAGCTGATCCGACGACTGGCCCCCGGCGGGCTCATCGTCGTCGAACTCATGCAGTTCGAGGAGCCGTTGACCCTCCCCGAGACCAGGCTCGCCACCGCCACCGCCGGACACCACCGCTACGAGTGGTCGTTCAGCGGAGCACCGGACGAGACGGAGGACGGCGTGATGCGCCTGCACTCCACCTGGCGGGTCTATCGGGACAGTGCCACGGAGGCGGAGCGCGAGGTGCACGACTCCTACCGTTGGGCGCCCTTCGCACTGAAGGACGTGATGGCCGAATCCGGCATGACCGCACGTGCCCTGCACACCCGCCCCGGAGCACCTCCGCTGGCCGTACTCACCCGGGCGCCGGACGCGCCGGAGACGGCGAACGAGCCGGGTCCGCCGAACGCGCGGACCGCGCCGGACGCCTCGGACTCCCCGCGCACCGCCACCCCCCTTGTCTCCTCCTTCACCGACAACTGAGGACCATCCATGACAACCCCCCTGTCCCCGACGTCGTCCGACACTCCCGACGGGCCCGCCGCCGATCCGGACCCCGCCGCCCTGCCCCGGGACTTCCCGATCCGGCGCGGCTGCCCCTTCACCGCACCCGCGGAGTACGACGTGATGCGCGTCGACGATCCGGTCGCCCGCGTCACCCTGCCGACCAAGCGGGAAGCCTGGGTGGTGACCCGCTACGACGACGTCCGCGAACTGCTCTCCGACCCCCGCGTCAGCGCCGACATCCGCCGCCCCAACTTCCCCGCGCTCGGCGAGGGCGAACAGGAGGCCGGGGCCAGGTTCCGGCCCTTCATCCGCACCGACGCCCCCGAGCACACCAAGTACCGGCGGATGCTCCTGCCGGTGTTCACCGTGCGCCGGGTCCGGGCGATGCGGCCCGCCGTGCAGGAACGCGTCGACGAGATCCTGGACGGCATGCTGGCCGCGGGCGGCCCGGCGGACTTCGTCTCCGCGTACGCCAACGCCATCTCCACCTCGGTCATCTGCGAACTGCTCGGCATCCCCCGGAAGAACCTGGAGTTCTTCCGCGACGTCACCCGGATCTCCGGCTCCCGCCACAGCACCGCCGAACAGGTCTCCGAAGCCCTCGGCGGCCTCTTCGGCCTGCTCGCCGAACTGGTGACAGAGCGGCGTGAAGAACCCCGCGACGACCTGATCTCCCGGCTCGTCACCGACCATCTGGCCACCGGCAACGTGACGATGGACCAACTGCTGTCCACCCTGGGCATCACGATCAACGCCGGCCGTGAGACCACCACCAGCATGATCGCCCTGAGTGCCCTGCTCCTCCTGGACCGCCCGGAGCTGATGGAGGAACTGCGCCGTGACACCTCCCTGATGCCCGCCGCCGTCGACGAACTCCTGCGCGTCCTGTCCGTCGCCGACTCCATACCGCTGCGCGTCGCCGCCGAGGACATCGAGCTGTCCGGCCGGACCGTGCCGGCCGACGACGGCGTCATCGCCCTCCTCGCCGGGGCCAACCACGACCCCGAGCATTTCGACGACCCGGAGCGGGTCGACTTCCACCGCACGGACAACCACCATGTCGCGTTCGGCTACGGAGTGCACCAGTGCATCGGGCAGCAACTGGCGCGGCTGGAGCTGGAGGTCGCCCTGGAGACGCTCATCCGCCGCGTCCCCACGCTCCGCCTCGCGGGGGACCGGGACCAGGTCGCCTTCAAGCACGACTCGGCCACCTTCGGCCTCGAAGAGCTGATGGTGACCTGGTGACCGCCCCTTTCCCGCCGAACGTCCCGGCCCGCTCGGCGCGCGCAGACAGCCCGTGGATCAGACGATGGAGCGACGGGCCCGCGTCCCGGCTCACGCTGATCTGCCTGCCTCACGCGGGCGGCAGCGCGGGCTTCTACCGGCCGTGGGCGGCCCTGATGCCACCCGAGGTCGAACTCGTCGCCATCCAGTACCCGGGCCGCGAGGATCGCCTCGGCGATCCGGGAAGCGTCGACATGGGCGAGCTGGTGACCGCGGTGGCCGACGCCGTCCAGCCCCTGCTCGACCGGCCGTACGCCCTCTTCGGACACAGCATGGGCTCCGCCGTGGCCTGGGAACTGGCCCACGAGCTGGGACGCCGCGGAGGCCCGGGCCCGCGCCGGCTCTTCGCGTCGGGCCGGGCCGCGCCCGGAACCGCGGTGACCGGGCAACTGCACCGCCAGGACGACGACGTCCTGTGCGCGGAACTGGGCCGGCTCGGCGGCACCAGCCGGGAGATCCTCGACGACTCCGGGCTGCGCTCCCTGATCCTCACGGCCGTGCGCCACGACTACCGGATCATCGAGACCTACCGGCCGGAAGGCCGACCGCCGCTGTCCTGCCCGATCCACGTGCTGACGGGCAACGCCGACCCGGAACTCGGTTCGGAACGCTGTCGCGTCCGGGCCGGCGGCTGGGCGGACCTCACCACCGCCCGTACCGAGGTACGCGCCTTTCCCGGTGACCACTTCTACCTCACCCCGCGACGGCGCGAGGTCGTCGCCGCCGTGCTGCGCAGGCTGGACCCCTCGCTGACCACGGGCGGCGCACGCGCCTGGCCGAGCACCCCGTGAGCCCCCACCGACCGGCCGTCCGCACCCGGCACGCCATGTGCGCCCCTTCGGCCGCCCCCGCCTGGAGACTGTCGTGATCGACTACTACTCGACCTCGGCCGAGTTCTACGAGCTGGTCGCCACCCGGCACACCGCCAGCAGCGGCCCGCCGTTGACCCGCGTCCTCACGGGCCTGGACACGTCGCACGGCCCCGTCCTGGAGATCGGCGCGGGCACCGGACGCGTGAGCGAGGTCATCGCCTCCGCGCTGCCCGGGGCGGAGATCCTCGCGGCCGAACCGTCGGCCACCATGCGAGCCATGCTCACCTCCCGGGTCGCCCGCGACCCGGACCTGCGGCGCCGGGTGACGGTGGTCGACGGCGCCGCCCAGGACCTCGTCCTTCCCGAGCGGCTCTCCGCCGTCGTCGTCTTCGGCGTGGCGGGCCATCTCACCGTCCCCGAACGCGTCGCGCTGTGGAAGCGACTCGCGGCCCGCCTGCCGGACGGGGCGCCCATCGTCGTGGAACTGATGGGGGTCTCCTCACCCCGCCTCATCCCACCGGTGATGTCCCTCAGGGAGACCATCGGACGCCAGACGTACGAGTGGTGGATCGGCGGCGAACCCACCGAGGGCGACGCCATGCGGTTCACCACCACCTGGAAGGTCCTGCGCGAGGGACGCGTCGTGCGCGAGGTCGCCGACAGCTACGACTGGCACACCTTCGACGTCGCCCGGCTGGCCCGCGAGGCCGGCATGACCAGCCGCCGCATCACCGAGGCGGGCGGCAGGCCCATCCCCGAAATCGGAGTACTCGTCAAGTGAAGTCACAACCATCCAAGCCCGGAACGGACTTGGTGTCCGAAGACCCGGCAACCCCCGGCACGGGCACCGGGTCGCCCCCGCCCCCGCTCCGCGCGCTGACCGAGCCCGTTCGGGGCCGACTGGCCGTCGCCGTCGCCCTCCAGACCGTCGCGGCCCTCGCCGGAGTGGTGCCGTTCATCGCCGTCTCCCGGATCGCCGGCCGTCTCACCGGTGAGTCCCTCGCCGACGGTGACGCCCTGTGGCCGCTGGTCAGCCTGGCCTGTGCGGCCGGCCTGCTCGCCCTGGCGTGCGGCACTGCGGCCGGCGCTCTCGCTCACCTTGCGGACAACGATCTCCAGCTCTCCCTCCGTCGTCGCCTCACTCGGCACGTCGGGCGGCTGCCGCTCGGCCGGCTCACCGACCGGGGCACTGGCGAGGTCAAGCAGGCCGTGCAGGACGACGTGAGCGCGCTGCACACGCTGTTCGCCCACACCCTGCTCGATGTCGTCGCCGTCCTCACCGCCCCGGTGCCGGCGCTGGCCTACCTGTTCACGGTCGACTGGCGCCTCGCTCTGGTCAGCGTCGTGCCCCTGCTGCTGGGCGTGTTCCTGTTCAGCCGCGCCATGGCCGGTGCGGCGGCACAGATGGCCGATTTTGGTGCCGCGCTGGGACGGATCTCGGCCGCCGCCGTGGAGTTCGCGACCGGCATCGCCGTGTTCAAGAGCTTCGGACGGGGACGCAAGGCCCACGAGCGTTTCGTCGACGCGACCGAGGGCTTCGCCGACTTCTTCTCCCGCTGGGTCCGATCCACCCTGGTCAGCTCCACCGCCGCCGTGCTGGTGGTCGCCCCGGCCGTGGTCCTGCTGCTGCTGTCCGTGGTGGGCGCGGTGTTCGTCACCCAGGACTGGATGACCGGCGCGGAACTCGTCCCGTTCCTGCTGCTGGGCCCCGCCGTCGCCGCCCCCATGGGCGTCGTCGGCCCCCGCATCCAGCAGATCCGGGCCGGCCAGGCCGCCGCCGTACGCGTCACGGGGCTGCTGCACACCCCCACGCTCCCCGAACCAGCGACCCCCGCCCTGCCCGACGGCCACCACGTGTCGATGCGCGGGGTGTCCTTCTCCTACGACGGCCGCACCGACGTGCTCCGCGGAGTCGACCTCGACCTCGTGCCCGGCACGGTCACCGCGCTGGTCGGACCCTCGGGTTCGGGCAAGTCCACCCTGGCCTCGCTGCTGCCCCGCTTCCACGACGTCACGGCCGGCACGGTGACCCTGGGCGGTGCGGACCTCCGCGACATCCCCGCCACCGAGCTGTACCGCCGGGTCGGCTTCGTCCTCCAGGACGTACGGCTGCTGCGGGCGAGCGTCGCCGACAACATCCGCCTGGGCCGCCCCGACGCCACCGACGAGGAGATCGAGCGGTGTGCCCGCGCCGCCCGCATCCACGACCGCGTCATGGCTCTCCCCGACGGTTACGCGACCGAACTCGGCACGGGCGTCACCCTGTCCGGCGGTGAGGCGCAACGCCTGTCCATCGCACGGGCGTTGCTCGCCGACGCCCCCGTTCTCGTCCTCGACGAGGCGACCGCGTACGCCGACCCGCACTCCGAGGCACTGATCCAGGACGCCCTGTCCGCCCTCGCGGCCGGCCGCACCCTGCTCGTCATCGCCCACCGGCTGTCGACCATCCGCTCCGCCGACCGGATCGTGGTGCTGGAGGACGGACGCGTCACCGAACAGGGCCGCCACGACGACCTGCTGGCCGCCGGTGGCCGCTACGCCGCGCTGTGGGAGGCCCAGCGGACCGCGGAGCCGGACGAGGCCGATGGCGGCCTCAGCCGCCTGTCCGCCCCCGCCTGTGCGGACCGCGCGGCGGACGACATCCGAGAGGGAAGTGCACGATGATTCGTCAGCTCTACCGCGTTCTGGGGCCCGAGGGCTCCCGTCCGCTCAACCGGCTGCTGGTCCTCCAGTCCGGCGCGGCCGTCCTCCAGGGCGTCGCCTTCGCCCTCCTCGTGCCCGTCCTCAGGGCCCTGCTCGGTCCGGATCCCGACGACGTGTGGCCCTGGCTGACGGCGTTCGTCGGCTGCGTGCTCGCGTACGCGGTACTCCAGGGCGCGGCCGTCAGCGGCGGATTCACGGTCGGTTCCCAGCTCTCCCGGGTGCTCCACCGCCGCATGGCCGACCAGGCCCTACGCCTGCCCCTCGGCTGGTTCACCGCCGGCCGCACGGCCGAGTTCAGCCGACTGGCCGGACAGAACGTCATCCAGGTGATGAGCACACCGGCCCACCTGCTGCGCCCTTTCATCAGCTCACTTCTCACCCCGGCGACGCTGGTGGTCGCCACCTTCTTCTTCGATGTCCGCACCGCCCTGGTCCTGCTGGTCTGCGCGCCCGTACTGTTCGCCGTCCAGCAGGCGAGCACGTCGCTGATGCGCCGACTCGACCTCGGCCGCGACGCCGCGATCGGCGAGTCCGCCGACCGGGTCCTGGAGTACACGCGAAACCAGCCGGTGCTGCGCGCGTTCGGCCGGACCGCGGAGGGCTACAGGGCGCTGGACGACGCCCTGGTGGCCGAGGCCCGCGCCGACCGGCGGCTCATCGCGCGAGGTCTGCCCGGACTGGTCTCCTTCAGCTTCGCCACCCGGCTCGTCTTCGCACTGCTACTCGCGCTGGGCGTTTCCTGGCAACTCGACGGATCGCTCACCGTGCCCACCCTGCTGGCCCTCCTGGTGCTGCTGGTCCGCCTGATCGACAGCGTGTCGTCCGCCGCCGAGGCCGGCGCGGGTATGCGCATCGCCCGCAACACCCTGGAACGCCTCGGCGCCGTCCTCGACGAACCGCCGTTCCCCCAGCCCGCCGAGCCGAAGAAACCCCGCGACACGAGCGTGGAGTTCACCCGGGTCGGCTTCCGCTACGACAACGGGACGGCGGAGGGAGCGGCGGCACGGCCGGTCCTGAACGACGTGACCTTTTGCCTGCCCGAGCGCAGCATGACGGCCCTGGTCGGGCCCTCCGGCGCGGGCAAGACCACGATCGCCGGCCTGCTGGCCCGCTTCCGGGACGCCACCGAGGGCACCGTCCGCGTCGGGGGCGTCGACGTCCGCGAGATCGCCCCCGACGACCTGACAGCCCACGTCTCCCTCGTGTTCCAGGACGTCTACCTCTTCGACGGCACCATCGAGGAGAACGTCCGGATCGCCGCCCCCGACGCGAGCCCCGGCGAACTGGACACGGCGGCGGCCCTGTCCGGGCTCGACCGCGTGGTCGAGGAGCTGCCCGACGGATGGGCCACGAAGGTGGGGGAGGGCGGCGCGCGACTGTCCGGCGGACAGCGCCAGCGCGTGTCCATCGCCCGGGCTCTGCTCAAGGACGCCCCGATCCTCGTCCTCGACGAGGCCACCGCCGCCCTCGACCAGGAGAACGAGGCACTGTTCGCCGAGGCCGTGCGGAGGCTGGCGGAGCGAAAGACCCTCCTGGTCATCGCGCACCGGCTGAGCACCGTCGCGAGCGCCGACCAGATCCTCGTTCTGGAGGACGGCGAGATCAGCGAACGAGGCACCCACGAGGAACTGGTCGCGGCAGGCGGCACGTACGCGGCCTTCTGGGAGCGGCGGGCCCGGGCCCACGGCTGGCGACTGGAGGCGACGCCGTCGTGACCCCACACCCGGCACCAGCGATCGACCGGACACAGCGGCAGAGGAAAGGCAGGGCACGATGACCACCGGAGTCCGGAGCACCTGGGAGACGTGGGCGAGTTCCATACCCCCGCTCGCCCGCACGAGCATCCGTGAGCCCTGCCACGACCCGGCGGCGACCGCCACCCGCCTCGCACAGGCGCGACTCGCCGACCAGTACATGGTGTACGAGGGGGAGGGCGGCGTCTGGCACTTCGCGGCGGGGTCGGCCGTGAGCGTCACCGCCGACGCCGGCGCCCTCACCGCGCAGTCCGCCGGACGGACCTGGACTTCGCGCACCGACCGGAAACCACTGACGGCGTTCGCCACCGCCCTGTCCGCCCTGCACGACGTCGGCGACGAAGCACGCCACTTCTACGGCTGGGCGGCCTTCGAACTCGCCCACCTCCTCCACGCGGACCCTGCAACCGCCGGAGACCAGCCCCTGCTGCACGCGATGATCCCGTCCGTCGAAGTGACCCTCACCGGCGACCGGACGGTGGTCCGCGCGGTGGACGAGGCATGGGCACGCAAGGTCGCCGACCTCATCGCGGAGTCCCCGCGAGGACGGACCGCGCACGGCGAAACGACGCCGGAGAGCGCCGAGGGCGTCATCGCCGCCGGCACGGCCGCCTACGGCCGGGCCGTGTCCCGGACGGTCGCGGACATTCATGCGGGGCTCCTGGAGAAGGCAGTGGTCTCCCGGAAGGTCCCGCTGCCCGCCGAGCCCCGCCCGGACTTCCCCGCCACCTACCTCGCGGGCCGACGGGCCAACACACCGGCACGCTCCTACCTCATGGATCTCGGCGGTTACCAGGCGGCCGGGTTCAGCCCCGAGACCGTTCTGGAGGTCGGGGAGGACGGACGCGTCAGCACCCAGCCGCTCGCGGGCACCCGCGCACTCGGCGCCGACCCGGCGGAGAACGAGCGCCTGCGCGCGGAACTGCTCGGTGACCCCAAGGAGATACACGAGCACGCCGTGTCCGTCCGTCTCGCCTGGGACGAGATGGCAGCCGTGTGCCGCCCCGGCTCCGTCGCGGTCGAGGAGTTCATGGCCGTCAGTCCGCGTGGATCGGTGCAGCACCTTGCCTCACGGGTCACGGGCCGACTGCGGCCGGACGCCGGACCGTGGGACGCCTTCGCCTCCCTCTTCCCCGCGATCACCGCCACCGGCGTCTCCAAACGCGCCGCGCTCCAGGCCCTGGCCCGCCACGAGCAGGGACCACGAGGGCTGTACGGCGGCGCCGTGTTCCGGGGGAGCACCGGGGGCGCCCTGGACGCCGCTCTCGTCCTGCGTACCCTCATCGGCGCGGGGAACGAGGCGTGGCTGCGGGCCGGCGCCGGGGTCACCGGTCAGTCCAGCCCTGAGCGGGAGATCGAGGAGACCTGCGAGAAATTGCGCAGCGTGGCTCCGTTTCTCAGGTTCGCCGAGAACTGAGTCGGCATCTTCCGAAGATCTGCCCGGTCAGCCGACCGTCGGCCCCCGGCGGACGAGCAGCACGTGGTCGGTCACGGTGGCGGTCCGCCCACCCGGGCCGGTCGCCTCCCGTTGCGGCGCTTCGGCTCGCTCGACGGCCCAGTCGGAAGCGGGCAGGGCGAGTGCCGCGTACGTTTCCCGCGGCGTGGCGAAGTGCGTGTCCGGATCCTGGTTCCAGGACCAGGGCGCGATCGACCCGTGGTCCACCACGAGGAGCCGTCCTCCAGGGCGCAGGGCCTCGGCCGCGGTGCGGAGGATCGCGTCGCGGGGCAGCTGGTACGGGGTGTGCAGATACTGGACCGAGACGAGGTCGAAGTCCCCGGAGGGGAAGGTCTGCCCAAGATCGTGGCACTCGGCCGTGACGAGATCATCGAGGTTCTCGGCGTGGGCCAGCGCGGACACACGCTCCACCGCGGTGGGCGAGATGTCCACCGCGGTGACCTTCCAGTCGTGGCGGGCGAGCCACAGGCTGTCGCCACCCGTTCCGCACCCGAGATCGAGCGCGGCCCCGGGAGTCAGCCCGGAAGCCACCTCCTCCAGCACGGGATTCACCCGGCTCGCCCAAGCCGACCGGTCCTGCGCACGCTGCCGGTAGAGGCCCTCCCAGAACTCCTCGGGCTTCTGCGCGGCCAGGTCGGCGGCTGTGGGGCCGTGAGGCTGCTGTGCCATGAAGCATTCTCCTTTCGTCGCGACCGCTCGGAGTGTGCCGCGAGGTGTCGGTAGAGTCACTGTCACCGAACGACCCGTCGTCACGCGACACCTCTTGCTGTTTCGGCAACAGCCGGAGGTTCGGCATCGTTGCGCGCATCGCGTCGTAGCCCGCGGTCGTGCTCACGTAAGAGGCTTAGCAACGCGTGTAGTTGGAAACGACTATCACGAGCTGAGCGGCTGAAAGAAGACGCGACGACCGACTGACGTGGGGGTACTTCGTGAACGACGCGCCCTTGTACCTGCGCCCGCGAGTGGATCCACCGCTCGCCTCACTGCTGGAGAACGCGCCTTTCCTGCACACCCTGGTCGACGCCCTCGGCTCTCCGTTGAACGTGCTGCTTCCGGAGGTCGTCGCCGAGAACGCGGAACGCTTCGGGGCCGTCTACCGCCGCCACCACCTCTCCGGGAGGGTGTACTTCGCCCACAAGGCGAACCGCTCCAGCGCCCTGGTGCGCAGGCTCGCGGCGTGCGACCCGTCCGCCGTCGGTATCGACGTGGCCTCCCTTGAGGAGCTGCGGCACGCGCTGGGCTGCGGCTTCACCGGGGACCGGGTGCTGGCCACCGGCCCGAAGGACCCGGAGTTCCTGTGGCTGGCCGCCCGGGTGGGCGCGACGGTGAACGTCGACTCGGTCACCGAGCTGGAACAACTGGCCGGTCTGGTAGGCGCGCACGGTCTGGGCAGGACGGATGTGCTGGTGCGGCTGTCCGGGTTCGAGTCGGACAATGGCTCCGAAGGCGCGGGTACGCGGGTGCTGTCGCGCCGTAGCCGCTTCGGTACACCGGTCGCCGAGGCGGACACCATGTGGGCGGCACTGGAGCGGCACGCGGACAGCGTCGAACTGGTCGGCCTGGCCTACCACTTGGACACCACCGGCCTGGAGGAGAAAGGCCGGGCCCTGGAACGCTGCGTGCTGCTCATGGACGAGTGCCGTGCCCGGGGCTTCGCGCCGCGCGTGGTGGACATCGGCGGCGGCTTCGGGGTCGGCTACATCGAGGACGCCGGCGAGTGGGAGCGCTGGACCACCGCGCTGAGCGAGGCGGTTCTTGGCATCCGGCCACCCTTGACCTGGCGCGGCCACGGATACGGACTGCGCAACGACAACGGCACCGTGCGCGGCACAGCCGCCCTCTACCCGGCCCACCGACCCGTCGCCGGCCCCGGATATCTCGACGAGCTCCTTTCACACCCCACTCCCGTTCTCGACCGCGCACCGGCCACGCTGCTCCTGGAACACCTCCACGACCTTTACGTCGAACCAGGCCGCGCGCTCGTCGACCAGTGCGGCCTGTCGCTGGCGCGGGTGCTGGAGGTACGCCCCCTGGGGGATGGTCCCGGCCGGTACCTGGTGCGCGTCGGCATGAACGCCGCGGACGTGAGCCTGGAGGAACACGGGGTGCTCGTCGACCCCGTACTGCTGCCGCGTGGCGGCCCCCGGCCCGCGGCAGCGGAGGAGGGCCCGGTTGGGATTCATCTTGTCGGCAACCTCTGCCTGGAGGCCGACCTGATCACCCGCCGGCTCGTTTTCCTCCCTCACGTGCCGCACGTCGGAGACCTGTTGGCCTTCGTCAACACCGCCGGATACGTCATGGACTTCCACGCTCACCACGCGCAGCGTCAGCCATCGGCGAGGACGGTTGCGGTCACGCAGGAGGCAAGCGGCGCCTGGCGCTGGTGCCCGGACGAGAACTACTGGCCGCTCACACATTCGCAGGGAAGGCCATCATGAGGTACGACAGCATCACGGAAGCCATCGGCAACACACCTCTGGTCCGCATCGACCCGTCGGTGCACGGTCTGCGCCACATCGATCTCTACGCCAAGCTGGAGATGCTCAACCCGTTCGGATCGGTCAAGGACCGGCCGGCCTGGCACATGGCCCGCCCATATCTGGAAGACGCGGCCGGTGGTGACGAGACGGTCGTGGAACTCTCCAGCGGCAACACCGCCAAAGCCCTCGCCCTGCTGGCCGGAATGCACGGGCTGAGGTTCAAGAGCGTGACCAACCGGATGCGTGTTCCCGAGATCAAGGACCTGCTTCTGCTCCTCGGCGCCGAGATCGAGGAGTTGCCCGGACAGAGTGAGTGTCTCGATCCCACCGACACGGACGACCCGCTCACCCGCTTCCACCAAGCGCTCTCGGAGCCTGGCAACGCCTATCTGCACACCGACCAGTACTTCAATCCGCGCAACGTCGAAGCGCACGCTGCCGGTACCGGCCCCGAAATCGTCAAGGACCTCGACGGGCGGGCGCCGGACTGGTTCGTGGCGTGCGTCGGCACGGCCGGCTCCTCCACCGGCGTCGCCCGCGTCCTGCGCGAGCACGACGATGCCGTACGGGTTCTCGGACTGGTCGCCGACAAATCCGACTTCATACCTGGGATCCGGACCATTGACGAGGTGCACCAGGTCGGCCTGTTCGACCCCGCGACCTACGACTCCCTCGCCCCGGTCACCTCGCAGCAGGCCATCGACGGAATGATCACGCTGATCCGCCGCTGCGGACTGCTGTCGGGACCGACCGGCGGCGCCGCCTACCAGGGGGCCGTACGCCATCTGGCGTCCGTCGATGCCGAACTGGATGGCACCGGGCGCCGCCAGACCGCTGTGTTCATCGTCTGCGACCGGGCCGAGAGCTACCTGAGCTATGTGCGCCAACGCCGCCCGGAGCTGCTGGGCCGGCCACGGCGCGGGCACTCGCCGTCGTCGGTCAGCGACGAGGAGATCAGGGCGGAACAGGCCCGCGCGGTGGATGTCGACGGCGCACGGCGCTGGATGACACAGGGAGAACCCCGTCCGCTGGTGGTGGACCTTCGTGGCCCGCACGCCTATGCCGCCCTGCACATTGAGGGCTCGGTCAACATCGTCGACGAGCTCTTCGATGAACTGGTGTGCGGTGGACTGCCGTTCAGCAAGCGCACTCCGGTACTGCTCGCCTGCCCCGTGGGGGAGAAGTCGCTGCGCTACGCCGCGTTGCTGTCCCGCTTGGGCCACCCGGACGTCAGGAGTCTGGCGGGCGGGATCGTCGCGTGGCGGGACGCCGGCGCACCGCTGGTGAGGGAGTGAACATGCCGGAACGGAAGCCCGGTGAAGTCGTCTCCTGGGCACAGAAACTGAGGGCCCAGTTCCCGATCGTCACCACGCATCCGGAGCTGACGTACCTGGACAGCGCGGCGACCTCGCAGAAACCGCGAGCCGTCCTGGAGGCCGTGGAGACCTACCTCACCACGTCCAACGCCAACGCGGGCCGTGGCACCTACCCCTGGGCCAACCGCACCACGGAGCTGGTGCAGCGGACCCGCGAACGGGTCAAGGAGTTCCTGGGCGACCGGCAGCCGGAGCGCTCGACCGTCCATTTCACCAGCGGCGCCACCGAGGGTCTGCGCGTCGTCGCCCGTGACTGGCTTGTCCCGTACCTCTCGGACGGCGACGAGATCCTCGTCCCGTTCACCGACCATCAGGCCAACCTGGAACCCTGGCTCGAAGCCGGGCGTCTGCTGGGACAGCGAGGTGTCCACGTGACGGTACGGGCTCTTCCCGTCCAGGCGTCGTCCGGCGACTACGACCACCGCGCTCTCGCGCAGATGGTCGGCCCTCGCACCCGGTTCGTCGCGGCGACCCACGTCCACCACGTCTACGGCGGGGACATGAACGTGCACCGCCTGCGAGCCGCCGTCGGCCCCGACGTGCCGGTCTGCCTCGACGCCGCCCAGAGCATCGGCCACCTCCCCGTCCGGGTCTGTGATCCGGACCTCGACGTCGACTTCGTCGTCTTCTCCGGGCACAAGGCGATGGCCCTGCCCGGCACGGGAGCCGTGTGGGCGCGCAACACCCGAGGGCCGCAACTGCGGCCCACCGGCTGGCAGGGCACCCCCAACACGGCGGGCATCGTCTCGCTCCTGGCGGCGCTCGACTGGCTGGACGAGGCCGGCCCCGAGCGCATCGCCCGTCACGTCACCCGGCTGGCGACTCGCCTGACCGACCGGCTGCACCACCTGGACTCGTACGAGATCCTCGGCTGCCCCGCCAGCCTCGCCGCGGACAGCGGGCTCCCCACGGCCCAGCGGCGGCACGGCATCGTCACCTTCCGGCACCGCGGCATCCCCTCCGACGACCTCGGCTTCATCCTGTACAGCCACGGCTTCATGGTCCGGGCCGACAGTCTCTGCCAGGCCGGCGCCGACGAGAAGAGCGGAGCTGTCCGGGTCAGCCTGCATGTCTACAACACGGACGAGGAAATCGATCGCCTGCTGGCTGTTCTCGGCTCCCTGGAGTGAATGGCTATTGATAACCGTTTCCACCTGTAGATTGCGTGGCAGTCGAGACCGGTGAGAGACGGACGAGGTGACACGGTCATGGGCTTGAGCATGGCAGCGGCCGGTATGTGGGTGGAGCGCTGGGAGCGGCAGCAGCGCCGCTACGCATTGGACCGCGAGGAGCGGTTCGCGGTGATCGCCGACGCCACGGAACACCTCTGCGCCGACCGGGACCGCCCCCTCCTGCTCGATCTGGGCTGTGGCCCCGGCTCCCTGTCCGCGCGGCTCGCCCGGCGGCTTCCGGACGCGGAGATCGTCGCGGTCGACATGGACCCCGTACTCCTGGAGCTGGGGCGCACCCACCACGCGGACGCCGCCCGGTACGTGGACGCGGTGATCGGCGAGGACGGCTGGACGGATGCACTCCAGCTGGAACGGAGCGTGGACGTCGCGGTGACGACGACAGCCCTGCATTACCTGCCCGCCGACGTTCTCCTCCGCACCTATCGCGCTCTGGCCACCCTGCTCCGTCCTGGCGGCGCCCTGGTCAACGGAGACCACTTTCCCCCGGACGGGGCGCCCTGCTCGGACCTGACCGCCCATGTGGGGCTGCGCCGTGCCGAGCGGACCGTCGCGCATGGGCCCGAGGACGAGGACTGGGGGGCGTGGTGGCTGGCCGCTGCCGCCGACCCGGAGCTGGCCGATCTGTTCCAGCAGCGCGCGAAGAGGTATCCGTCCTCCAGCGACGGCAACCAGCACCTCTCGGTGGAGCGTCACACCCAACTGCTCCGTGGGACGGGGTTCGCCCATGTCACGACGGTGTGGCAGGTCGGGGACAGCTGCGTACTGGTGGCTCAGAAGGACTGACGCACACCCGGGGGCCCGGCCGGTGGGCGATGGTCACAGGGCGATACTCATGAGGATCTCGTCACGGTCGTCCCCGGGTGCCAGGCGCAGCACTCCCGGCCACCGGCCGACCTCCGTCCACCCGGCCTTCCGGTAGAAGTGCTCCAGGCCCAGTCCCGCTCTCGCCGTGAGCTTGAGGCGTTCAAGGCCCATCTCCTCCCGTGCGATGTGGTGGACACGGTGCATCAGCGCGGCACCGATGCCGAGACTCCTGAGGTGAACCTGTGTCTGTACGTGGTTGACCATGCCGCAGTGTGCCTCCAGCGGATGTGCTTCGCGGCGGACGACCAGCCAGCCCGCGAGCACGCCGTCGAGCGAGGCCGTGAGCAGCCTGCCGTGATCGGATGCCAGGCTGTCCGCGATGCGGTTCACTGCGGCTCCCACGTCGGCCGGTGCCACAGGCGGCGGGGGACAGTCCGGCGGAATGACCGCTCCGCCGGCGTTGACCACTCCCGCCCAACAGGCAGCCAGATCCCGCCGAAGCGGGCCGGTCAGGTCGGACGAGCGGATGAACTGGCTGAATGTGGGCACAGCGACTTCGAATGACGTCACGCACAAAGGCTGGCATGACGCCTGCCCGCGCGTGCGGCGTTGACGAAGTCAAGAGGCCGATCAGCACACTGGCTCCCGAGTAAGTTCGTCTGCAACGAGCAGTGCGGTCGCGTCGCGTCGAGAGCGGTACGGACACCCGCAGTCCTCATGGATCAGCGCTTTTCGTAAGGGTCCGTCGGTTGCTTCACCCGCCTGACCGTCTTCGCGTTCAGCACCGGGGGCCAGGCCGCCGACGAACCCAGCCTGCCCTCCGGGCGCCAGACGCCCGGGACCGTCACCCAGGTGTCCTTGGCCGGGGCGTCCGCAGCACGGATCTGCACTTTGCTCGTTGTAGCGTCGGCCGCGCAGCAGGACACCAGCAGGCGGGTCACGTACCAGCGGTCGTCGTCATCCCCTGTGACGAAGCCGGTGAGCCTGACGGTTCGCCCTTTCAGGGAGCTTCCGCTGTCGTACACGGCCCGTGAACTGAACTGGGCGACGGTCAGGTTCAACCGGGACACCGGCGGGCAGTGCCGGGAACGTGCCGACGCCTTGCGCCTCGCGTTGCGCCTGTTCACGTTCCGCGCTGTGGGAGCCGAGCGCGAGCACTGGTCCGAGGAAGCCGACGACTGTGCCGAGCGTGGCGAGCGAGAGCCCGCCGAGAACCACAGACACGACGGCCCGTACCAACAGGCGCACGGCGTCGGCAAACCCGAGCCGGTGCCCCGTCGTTCTTCTGCTCGCTCACACCACTCGCTTCGCCGGACAGGACCACGACCGTGCCGCACTCCAGCGACGGCGGCCGTGCGCCACGCGGACTTCCGGTCGCAGAGGGCCGTCATGAGGAGTGCCCCTTGACAACAGGCGTACCGAGACCAGGTCTCAGGCGGGCTGTGGAGCCGCCGTGCGGCTGCCCCACCGTCGGGCACGGTAGGTGCCGGCGAAACGGCAGACCACATAGATGCCGAACGAGATGGTGGTGACGTAGGGGCTGATGGGGATGGAACTGCCCAGCGCCAGCAGGATGCCACCCTCGATCGAGGCCACGGCGAAGACCACGCTGAGCAGGGGAAGCAGCACTGGCGAGGCAGTGACCCGGGACGCGGCGGCGGCCGGGGTGACGACCAGTGTCAGGACCAGCAGTGCGCCCACGACCTGTACGGAGAGGGCGACCGCGAGCCCGAGTACGATCATGAAGGCGAACGAGAGGCCGCGTACCGGGACTCCTCGCGCCGCAGCCACGTCAGGGTCGGCGCTGGCGAACGTCAGCGGACGCCACATCACCACCAGCGCGGCGAGAACCACCGCGGAGGTTCCGAGCAGCCAGGCGGTCCGAGGGGTGTCCACGGCGACGATCTGGCCGGTCAGCAGGCCGAACTTGTTCGCGGCCCGGCCTTTGTAGAGGGCGAGGAACAGCACGCCGAGGCCCAGGCCGAAGGGCATGAGGATGCCGATGGCCGAGTTGCGGTCGCGGGCACGCGTCCCGAGGAGGGCGATCACGGCAGCCGCGAGCAGTGAGCCCACGATGGAGCCCGCGACGATGTTCGTGCCCAGCAGCAGCGCGGCCGAGGCGCCGGCGAAGGACAGCTCGCTGATGCCGTGGACCGCGAAGGGCAGGTCGCGCATGATGACGAAGATCCCGGCCAGGCCGCCGATCAGGCCGAGCGCCGCGCCGGCGATGAGGGAGTTGCGTACCAGGACGAGGAGCTCGCCGTAGTTCTCGAAGCTGAAGATCTGCTGCCAGATCCCGTCGGCGAACGTCATGGACGTACTTCTTCCCTTGCGTCGGTGTGGTGGGGTGGGGCGGCCGGGTCGTCGGGTGTACCGACGACCACGATGCGGCCGCGTACCCGCACGACGTCGACCTGGGTGTTGTAGAGCCGGGACAGGGACTCGGAGGTGAGTACCTCGTCGGGGGTACCGACGCGGTGTCCGCCCGGTGCCAGGTAGAGGACGCGGTCGACGAGGTCGAGCACGGGGTTGATCTCGTGGGTGACGAAGACGACCGCCGTGTCGTGGGAGCGGCGGCGGGCGTCGACCAGTTCGGTGATCGCCCGTTGGTGGTGCAGGTCGAGCGAGGTCAGCGGTTCGTCGCAGAGCAGGACGCTCGGGTCGGTGGCCAACGCCTGGCCAATGCGCACGCGCTGGCGTTCGCCGCCGGAGAGCATGCCGAGGGGGACGTCGGCGTAGGCGGCGGCGCCCACCGCCTCCAGCATCTCGTTCACCCGGTGGCGGACGGCGGCCCGGCGCCGCCCCGGCCCGAAGCGGTGTCCATCGATGCCGAAGCGGACCAGGTCGCGGGCGCGCAGGAGTGCCTGGGCGGACAGTTCGGCCTGCTGGGGGATGTAACCGATGTGTCGGGCGGCCTCGCGAGCGGAGCGGCCGAGGACGGTCAGCGTTCCGGCGGACAGGGGCTGCCGGCCCAGCAGGGCCCGCACCAGGCTGCTCTTGCCCGATCCGTTCGGCCCGAGCACGGCCAGGAACTCGCCCGGCCGTACGTCGAGATCGAGGTCCTGCCACACCGTGCGCTCGCCATAGGACAGGGCTGCGCCGCGCAGACCGATCACCGGGGCGGAGCCGTTGCCCCGGTGATCGGTGCTGCCCCGGCGGGCCTGAGGGACGGAGGCCATGACGTGCTGCCTCATTTGTCCAACGCCGTTGCGAGCGCGTCGACGTTGGACGTCATCCAGCCGAGGTAGTCCTTGCCCTCGGGCAGGGTCTCGGTGACGGGGACGATGGGGATGCCCGCCGCCTTGGCCGCATCCTTGACCTTCTCGGTCTGGACCCCGGAGGTCTGCGCGTTGTAGACGAGTGCCTTGACCTGCTTGTCGTTGTACAGCTTCAGGGTCTCCTGCAGGATCTTGGGGGAGACGTCGTCGCCTTCCTCGATGGCCTCGCTGAATTCGTCGGGCGTCTTGTTCACCAGCCCGCTCGCCTCGGTCAGGTACAGCGGCACGGGCTCGGTGATGCCGATGCCCTCGCCGCTGTGCGCCTTCTTGATGTCTGTTTCCTTCGTCTCCAGCCCGGCGAGCTTGTCCTTGAAGGTCTCGGCGTTCTTGGTGAAGGTGGCGGCGTCCGCGGGGTCGGCCTTGCCGAGAGCGGCGGCGATCCGGTCGGCGATCTTGGAAACGGTGGGGAAGTCGTACCAGACGTGCTCGTTGAGCTCACCGCCCTTCGGAGCGGCCTTGCCGGAGACCTTCACCGCATTGATCAACTCGACGGAGGAGTTGTTGCTGCTCTTGAGCATGCGGTCGATGAAGTCGTCATAGCCGCCGCCGTTCTCGATGACGACCTTCGCCTTGGAAAGGGCCAGCTGGTTCTGAGTGTTGGCCTCGAAGGAGTGCGGGTCCTGGTCGGGGTCACTGATGATCGACGTGACGTCGACCTTGTCGCCGCCTATCTGCTCGATGATGTCGCCGTAGACGTTGGTGGAGGCGACCACCTTGACCTTCGACGCGGACGTGGCGGCCTGGGCTGTGCTGCCGTCGTTGCCGGAGTCGGACGAGTTGCCGCAGCCGGCCAGCAAAGCCAGGGAAGCGCCGGTGATCAGCGCCAGGCGCCGGGACGGGAACGTGGACATGGGGATCCTTCAGGACTCAGGGAAAGAGGTAGGTGTTCCACGCTAGATGAAAACGAATGTCACCACCATCTTTGGATCTGAGTAATATGAAAATCGTTGCCAAGTCTTGACGTCCGGCTATGGATGCGGGTCCTGCCCGTCGGGCCGTTCCTTGCAGCGGTCGCAGATTCCTGTGAGTTCGACGATGTGCTCGATCTCGGCGAATCCGGTGGCCATGGCGACGCCGCCGGCCCAGCGTTCGACGGCCTCCGCCTCCACGGCCAGGCTGAGGCCGCACGTCCGGCAGACGAGGTAGTGGCGGTGGTGTCCGTCCGTGGGGCGGGGGCGGTACAGGCGCTCTCCGGTCTGTTCCCGTACGACGTCCACGTGTCCGTCCCGCTCCAGCATCCGCAGGGTGCGGTACACCGTGGTCAGCCCCACCAAGGCCCCGTCGGCGGCCAGTAGCGCGTGCAGTTCGCGTGCGGACACGAAGTCGCGGCAGTCCAGCAGTGCTTGCAGGACGGCGGCCCGCTGACGGGTCGACCGCCAGGTCGATGGAAGTGCGCCGGTCGATACACCGTGCATGATGCCTGCCTTCCGCGAGGGCTGGGCAATGATCCACTATGCAAGGCTAGTTGAAAATGAATTCCATGACTACTCCCCTCCGGGAGCCCGAGAGCGCCCTGCTGTGGCGGCGACGGCCGGCAAGGGAACGTACGGGGTGCCCGGCTTCGGCAGCCGTGACGCTCGGCATCGAGGACGTTCACGGTCTCCACCGGCCCCGGCGCCGGCCCCCGAACGTTGGGCGCGCCGAGGGAGGCGGCGCGTCGTCGACGCTGAGCGTCCCAGGCGAACGGAGCCTGGAAACACCGTGCTCACGCCATTGCTTCCGCTGTGGCCAGGCAGTTGGCGAAGCCGCGCTCCAGGGCCTCGCGATCGAGGCGGCGGCCGATGAGCACCAACCTGTTGCGGCGTACTTCGCTCCCCCGCCAGATGCGTCCGAATTCGCCGTCCAAGAGCGTGTGCACGCCTTGGAAGACATACTGCCTGGGCTCTCCGGCGATGGCGAGGACGCCCTTGGAGCGTATGAGGCTGACGCCCTCGGCGTGCAGCAGGGTGTCCAGCCAGGCGTCGAGCCGGTTCTGGTCGAGTTCACCCTCGAGTTCGATGCCGACCGAGGTGAGGGCGGTGTCGTGCTGGTGCTCGGTCTCGATGAGGAAGGAGGGGTCGTCGGTGAGCGCCCGCTCCAGATCGAACGCGCTTACGTCCAGCACCTCGTGCAGGGCGATGCGCGCGAAGGTGGCGGGGACGATCCGGACGCCGGGGTTGATGGCACGGATACGACGGACGCTCCGCACGATGGCGTCATCGCCGGCCATGTCTGTCTTGTTGAGGACGATTCGGTCGGCGAAGGCTATCTGTTCGACAGCCTCGATCCCGGCTTCTCCTGGTTTGACCTTGTTGAGATGCTGAACGATGTGGGTTGCGTCGACGAGGGTGATAACGGCGTCCAGGCGCAGCTGGGAGGCGATCGCGTCGTCCATGAGGAACGTCTGGGCGACGGGAGCCGGGTCGGCCAGTCCCGTTGCCTCGATGAGAATGCGGTCGAATGTCTCGCGCCGACGGATGAGCGTACCCAGGATGCGGACGAGATCTCCGCGCGCGCTGCAGCAGATGCAGCCGTTGGTCATCTCGAAGATATTCTCCTCGGCGCCGAGGAGGAGTGCGGTGTCGGCATGGGCCTCACCAAGGTCGTTCTTGATGACGGCGATCTTCAGGCCGCGGTTCCTGCCGAGGATGTGCTGGAGGAGGGAAGTCTTGCCGGAGCCAGGCAGGCCGGTCACGAAGGTCACGGGAACGCGCTGGTGATGGGGTTCGGGGGAAGTCACATCTGCTTCCTGTCAACGGGTCGATCGGGGAGCAAGACGGCACGCAGGTCGTCCGCGGTGAGGTGTTCGACTGGCCGGTGCAGTCGCCATCGGCTTGGTTCACCGTCCATGGGGAGCACGGCGACGACCGTCTCGTCTGCTGGACGGCCCGGTTCGGTGCAGGTGAGCCGGCGGACCGTGACGGCGATGTCGTCGTCGAGGTCGAGCAGCCTGCGCACGGTCTCTTTCAGCTCGCGTAGGTGCGGATTCGGTACCGTGATACCTGGACGCGATCCAACTGGCATGGCAGTTCCTCTCCTTCAACCCCGGTCGGGCGGCGTCCGTCCGTGCGCGGCAGACAGCCGGTGCGGATGTCGGCGAGTGCGACGGTGCGCCTGATCGCGGGGACACTGGTGTAGGCGGCGACTTTTGCCGCCCTGTCCTCGGCGAACTTCGGGGTCTCCTGGCGGCCCCATCCGCAGCCCACACACATCAGACGGTGGCGGTACCCCGTCGGCCGAACGCGGGTGGTAGAGCTGTTCGCCCGAGTAGTCCTGTACGACGTCGACGCCTCGGGCGCGTCCCGTGCGCGCAACGAGAGGTGGACGGTGGTCAGGCTGATCACGTGGCTGCAGGCCGCCAACGGGGTGCACAGCTCCTGGACGGACACGGAGTCCTGACAGCCCATGAGGGGGAGTGACCGCCCCGCCCCCCTGTGTCGTTCGCTCGCCTGACCGGGCCGGGTGGTGCCGTGGCTGCGACCACCACCCGGCCCGGAGTCCTCAGAGCTTGTCGGGCGGCCTCTGATCGGGCGGCCACGCCCTGGCACGCACTCCCCCAAGGCCTTGAGGGCCAGGGGGACCCCCTCCCGCGTTGCCGAAATGC
>NZ_JBEYTM010000062.1:0-46863 GCF_040643055.1 Streptomyces sp. NPDC047515 | reverse complement strand
GTGGGTGAACGCGCGCAGGAAGGTGCCCAGCGTGGACGGGGCACGGATACCCGCGAACACGGCCGGCATCGCCCCGTGCCGCAGCATGTCCAGGTTGTCGATGCTGTCCGCGCCTGCGGCCATGCCGGCGACGATGCTGGTGACCTTGGCGTCCGCCCAGGCGCCCGCGCCGTTCCTCGCTCTGGTCAGCCGCACCCTCTCGGCCACCAGCCGGGACAGGCCACACCGCTCGGCCAGCCGCATCACCGGGACCAGCCCGCCATACGCGATCAGATTCGGGTCATCGAACGCAGCGGAGACCGCCGCCGGAGTGTGGGAAACTTGCATCTCGGAAGTGCCTTGCCGATCGTGCGTGCTGGAAGCCTCAAGAACTCCCATCATCGCAGGTCGCAGGGCACTTCCTCGTTTCCCGAACAGTTATCCACCGCCATCAGATCGGTGGATCAAGGCTTAGACGGGGGCGGGACGGTGCGTACTCACTTGGTGATGCCCGCGGTCGGCAGGGACACGATGAGGTCGAAGTACATACCGATGGAGAGCACCACACCGAGGACGCCGAGCGCGATGCCGGCGGTCGCGACGGCCCGCACCCAGCCGGGCTGCGGGTGCGGGGAGGGTGTGCCGAAGGCCGGTCGCACCAGGGCGAAGACGCCGACCAGCACGGCGAGCAGCGCGAAGAGGCCGTTGACCAGCGCCGTGGAGTGCCAGGCGTCGCCGTAGATCTCGGAGATCTGCTGGGCGGCGGAGCTGCCGGTCGAGGTCTTGATCTGCCCGATGAGGGTCTCGCGCTCGGCGGCGACCTTGCCGGTCCAGGACCCGCTGAGTGCGACGACGCCGAGACCGGCGGCGGCCACGGCCGCGGCGGCCGGGCCGAGACCGGACGGCCCCGTGTCGGAGTCCGTGAACTCGGAGTCCTCGATCTCGGAGTCCCTGATGCCCAGGTCCTTGAGGTCCGGATCCTTGAGGTCCGGGGCCTTGAGACCCGGGGCCTTGCGGTCGACGTCCGTGGGGCCGGATTCGCCGGGTTCGGCGTCCGGGCCGACATCCTGCGCGGGCTCCGGGGCGGCGCCCGCCCCTGTGTCTCCGGCGGCCACCGCGCGCTCTCCCCCGGCTTCGGCCGCTCCCTCGTCGAGGCTGTGCGCCGTGCCCTCGGCGGCGGCCTGTTCGGCACCCGTCTTCTCGGCGTCGGAAGCGGCGGGGCCGGTGGGGGTGGTGAGGTCAGTGGGGTTGGTGGGAGTCCTGGGTTTCATGTCCCGCACGCTAGGCGGCCCGGATGAGAACCCTCTTAACACCCGCCCCGGCCGCCCTCCGCCCGTCGCGATCCCTCCGGCCGCCCTCAGGCGTTCCGCGCCCGCCACTCCGGTGCCAGCACGGACCAGATCTCCGAGTCGTGCCGCTCGCCGCGGTACAGGTAGTTCTCGCGCAGCACCCCGTCCCGCTTCATGCCGAGCCGCTCGGCCACGGCGATGCTGCGGGTGTTCGCGGCGGACGCGTCCCACTCCACGCGGTGCATGCCGCGCTCGAACACCGCCCAGTCGATCAGCTTCCGCGCCGCCCGGGTGATCAGCCCGCGCCCCTGTCCAGCCGGTTCCAGCCAGCAGCCGACCTCGCAGTTCCCGGACCCCGTGTCGAAGATCCGGAAAAGGACGCCGCCGACGAGGGTGCCGTCCAGCCAGATGCCGTAGAGCCGTCCCGTGTCGGCCGCCTGCTTCTCCGCGTACCGCCGGAGCAGGGCACGCGCCGAGTCCAGGTCGGTGGCGTAGGAGGCGAAGGGGATCCAGGGGTCGACGAGCTCGCGGGCCCGGTCCACATGAGCGAGGAACTCCTCCGCCTGCCAGATCTCCAACGGACGCAGTTCCGCTCCGTCGTCGCCCAGGGATATCGCGAACATCATGCTCCTTCTCGAACCGCTTCCACCGCGTGCGCCGACTGCGTCACGTCCACCGGATCCACCGGTCTTGCTGTCTGCGGGATCTTCGCACGCGGCGCGCGGCATTCGGGAGACTCGATGCTGATCCGCGGCAGCCGCCGGTCCAGCCAGCGCGGCAGCCACCAGTTCGCGCCGCCCAGCAGATGCATGAGCGCGGGGACCAGCAGCGTGCGGAGAACGAAGGCGTCGAGGGCCACGGCCGCGGCCAGCGCGATGCCGAACATGGCGATGACCCGGTCCCCGCTGAGGACGAACGCGAGGAAGACCGAAATCATGATCACGGCCGCGGAGTTGATCACGCGGCCGGTCTCGGCGAGGCCGACCCGCACCGCCCGCCTGTTGTCGCCGGTCTCCAGCCACTCCTCGTACATCCGTCCCACCAGGAACACCTGGTAGTCCATGGAGAGCCCGAAGAGCACCGACACCATGATCACCGGCAGGAACGGTTCGATGGGACCGGAACTGCCCAGTCCGAGCAGGTCGCTCCCCCACCCCCACTGGAAGATCGCAACGACGACTCCGAACGAGGAGGCGACGGCGGCCACGTTCATCACGGCGGCCTTCAGCGGGATGCCGATCGACCTGAAGGCCAGCAGCAGGAGCAGACAGCCGAGCCCTATGACGACACCGACGAAGAGCGGGAGTTTACCGATGATGACCCGGGCGAAGTCGTCGTAACTGGCCGTCACCCCGCCCACATGGGCCTTGAGCGAGGTGTTCGCCTCGGCCCGCGGGAGGACGTCCGTACGCAGCCGGTCGACGAGCGCGCTGGTCTCCTGCGACTGCGGGGAGGACTTCGGTACGACGGTGACGAAGGCCGCACTGCCGTTGCCGTTGTACGTGACCGGGCCGACCGAGGCCACCCCGTCGGTGGCCCGCAGCGTGGCCGGCAGGCCGTCCATCGCGAGCCGGTCGTCCGCGCCGTCGAGCTGCGCGGCGATCGTCAGCGGGCCGTTGACACCGGGCCCGAATCCGTCGGCCAGCAGGTCGTACGCCTGCCGGGTGGTCGATGAGGAGGGGTTGTTGCCCTGGTCGGAGGTGCCCAGATGCAGGGAGAGCGTGGGCAGGGCCAGGACCAGCATCACCACGGCGGCGCACGCCCCGAGCAGCTTGGGGTGGCGTGCGACGAAGGCGGCCCAGCGGGCGGCGAAGCCGGTGGGCAGTTCGGGCTGTGGCCCGTGTTCGGCGAGTTGTCTGCGCTCGCGCCGGCTCAGCGCCCGCATGCCGATGAAGGACAGCAGGGCCGGCAGCAGGGTCACGGAGGCGGCCACGGTCAGGACGACGGTGAGCGAGGCGGCGACCGCCACGCCGTTGAGGAAGCCGAGCCGCAGGATCAACATGCCCAGCAGCGCGATGCAGACGGTGGCTCCGGCGAAGACGACGGCCCGCCCGGTCGTCGTGACGGCGTTCCGCGCCGCCTCGGTGACCGTCATGCCTCTGCGCAGCCCGGAGCGATGCCGGGTGACGATGAACAGTGCGTAGTCGATGCCGACGCCGAGCCCTATCAGCATGCCCAGCATGGGCGCGAAGTCGGCGACGGTCATCACATGACCGAGCAGCACGATGCCCGCGTACGCCGTTCCGACGGAGACGAGGGCGGTGGCGATGGGCAGCATGCTGGCGGCGAGCGAGCCGAAGGCCAGGAACAGGACGACCGCCGCGACGACGACCCCGATGGCCTCGCTGAAGTGGACGGACGGCGCCTCGGTGAGGGCCACCGCCGAGCCGCCCAGTTCCACCTGGAGATGTTCGCTCGCGGCCGCCTTCGCGGTGTCGACGACGGCCTGTGCCTGCTGCACCGGGATGTCTTCGGACTGCTGGTCGAAGGTGATCGTGGCGTAGGCGGTGTGTCCGTCCTCGCTGATCTGTCCGGCCCCGGATGCCCCGTACGGCCCTATGACGGCTCCGACGCCGGGCAGTGCCTCGACCTCGTGCAGGGTCCGGGTCATCGTCTGGCGGACGTCGGCGGCCCGCACGGTGGAGTCGCTGGTGTGCCAGACGATGGTGTCGGTGTCACCGCCGAGGTCCGTGAAGCCGTTCTTGAGGAGTTCGGCGGCCTGGCCGGACTCCGTACCGGGCGCCTCGTAGTCGTTGGAGTACGCGGAACCCGCGAAACCCGCCGCGGTGGCCGCACCGCCGAGGGCGAGGAGCCAGATGAGAACGGCGATGAGGCGGTGCCTGATGCACCAGCGGGCAATGGCAGCCAACGGACGTGCTCCCTGAGGGTTCGCGGCTCTTCAGCGGGACAAAACATGAATTTCCCGTAAAGAACACATGACCTGAGAACAGCCACTCTTGCAGCCGATGGTGATCATTTGCCCTATTCGTGGCCATACTCACAATGGCTTCGGGACTCGCCGAGGCTTCCCGGCTCACCCGGTCAGCCGCTCCTCCTCCGTTTTCAGTTCCGCCTCGAACCGCTCCTCGATCTCCGCGACGCCCTTCGCCACGACCTCCGCCAAGCGGGCGGGGCAGGTCAGCGGCCCGCTCCCGGCGGCGTTGCGGGGGCAGGCCCCGGCCCCGTCCGGGGCGGCGAGCGGAACCCGGACGTCCGGCACGTCGCGCAGCGCGCTCGCGTCCGTGTCCCACCGCTCCAGGCTCCCGGTGTACGGATGAGCCGTGCGTCCGCAGCCGTCGGCCCCCGGGAGCCGCGCGTCCAGGGCCTTCGCCGCGGCGGCGAGCGCGTCCATCGCGACCCGTTCGACGGCGGCACCGCGCCGTCCGAGAACGTACGGCGCATGTTCACCAGACCGAGGGTGAACAGGACCGCCTGCTCACCGCCCGGTTCGACGATGAGCAGGCGGGCGCACTCCAGAACGACGGGGTCCGCCTCCTCGGGAGTAGCGCCCGACGTGACCCCGTCCCATTTCTCGATCAGTTCACTCGTGATCAAGGAAACGCCGCCCGTGCTCCGGCGGTTCCGTCGAGTGTCGAACTTCCGTACGCACAAGGGCCAACCGACCGGCCTGTCGGCCTGTCAGCCCGTCAGCCCGTCAGCCCGTCAGCCCGTCAGCCCGTCAGCCCGTCAGCCCGTCAGCCGGAGATGCTCGCCCGGCCGTTCTCGATGTGCCCCATCAGCCTGCGCCGGAAGGCGTCGTCCCCGTCGACGGTGACGGCCAGGTCGTACCAGCCGTGCGCGTCGGCCGCCGAGTGCACCACCGTACGGCTGCGTCCCGGCTTGACCTTGACCGTCCTGGTCCAGTCCCGCAGATCCGCCTCGTCGACGTATCCCAGCGGCCGTACGGTGAAGGTGAGCGTGGTCCGTCCCGTGTTGCGCAGAGTGAGGTGCAGATCCCGCTCGTGCGCGTCGATCCGCGAGGCGACCTCGGCCCCGGCGGACACGCCGTCCTTCGCGGGCCCGGCGAACTCTCGCCGGAAGCCGTTCGGTCCCGTCACCGTGAACCGGTACGCCGCACCGGTAAGGGGCACCGTCCATTGCGCCGTGCCCCTTACATCCCGGTGCTGCGGAACGGGGAACTCGCCCGCGTACGGGTACAGCGCGAAGTGCGCGGACGAGCGCCCCGTGTTATTGAGGGCCACCCGCACCGCCCCGTCCACCAACTTCGCCTGGGCGTCCGGCTGGTACGGCAGCGCACGGGCCGGGCGCGCTCCGGGCTCCTGTACGGCCATCTGCTGCACGAGCGGCGGCTTCGGCGCCCAGCGCCCGCTGAACGGCGGGATGGCGCCCGGCTGTTCCACCTCGGGCCGGCGCTGTCCACGCGTGAAGTCGAAGGCGGAGGTCAGATCGCCGGTGACGGTGCGCCGCCAGTCGCTGATGTTCGGTTCCTTCACCCCGGTCCAGCGCTCCAGGAAGCGGATCACCGAGGTGTGGTCGAAGACCTCGGAGCAGACATAGCCGCCGACGGTCCACGGCGACACGACGAGCAGCGGCACCCGCATCCCGAGACCGGTGGGCTTGCCCTCCCACTGCTCCTCGGTGACCTCGGGCGGCGCGACCGGCGGCGGCACGTGGTCGAAGAAGCCGTCGTTCTCGTCGTAGTTGATGAGGACGGCGGTGTGGCGCCACACGTCGGGGTGCTTGCCCAGCGCGTCCAGGACCTTGTAGACGATCGTCGCGCTGTGGATCGGCGAGGAGACGCTCGGGTGCTCGGAGTCGACGGCCGACGGCACCAGATAGGAGACCTCGGGCAGCGTCCCCGCCGCCACGTCCTTGGCGAACTCATCGGCCAGCGTTCCGGTCTCCACCCGGCGCAACGCCCGCTCGAAGAGGCTGCGTTCGGCCTTGCCCAGGGTGGCGACACCCTCTTCGAGCAGACCGAACAGGCGCTCCCGCTCCGCGGCGCCGGCGTCTCGTATCGCGGAGTAGAACGACTCCATGTACGTATGGCCGCCGGTCTTCGCGAGTGCCTTGCGGGCGATCGCCTTGAAGGTGGCGAAGAACTCGATCTGGTTGTCGGTGAAGTTCTCCCACTCGGTGTACGTACGCCAGCTGCGCCCGGCCTTCTCCAGCCGCTCCGCGTACGTGCCCCAGCCGTAGCCGGGGTGCGTGCCCTCGTCGTACGCGTCGTTCCCGACGGCCCGCTTGCCGTTCGCCTCGTTGCCCGTCTTCCCGCTCCACAGGTGGTTGCGGTTGGGGCTGGTCGAGGAGTGGATGGAGGAGTGGTAGGCGTCGCAGACCGTGAAGGTGTCGGCCAGTTCGTAGTGCAGCGGGATGTCACGGCGGTCGTAGTACGCCATGGTGGCGGCCGTCTTCGCGGTCACCCAGCCGTTCATCCACCCCCCGGCCCACGCCCTGCCGCCACCGCTCCAGGAGTGGTCGAGGGCGCCGATGTACTGGAGGTCCTTCTTCTGTGTCTCGGCGGCGTCGCGCACCGGGAACGGCAGCACGGAGGTGCCCGCCGCGGCGGGCTGCTCGAAGACCGGCTTGCCGGAGGGCAGCTCGACGGCGTTGCGGTCGCCGAAGCCGCGTACGCCCCGGAGCATCCCGAAGTAATGATCGAAGGAACGATTCTCCTGCATCAGGATCACCACGTGCTTGATGGCCCCGAGCCCGTCGCCGCCACCGGACCCCGCCGAGTGCGCCGGCTGCGCGGCCATCGCGGCCTGCAGGGATGGCGGCAGCAGCGACCCCGCCGCCGCAACACCGAGCGCGCCGCCGCCGAGCGCGAAGAGCCGCCGCCGTGAAATGTCCGTGGTCAAGTGAACCTCCCGAGTCCTGTCGTACAGCCGGGAAACTAATCAAGCCAGGTGGCGCCGGGAAGGATTTCGTACGGCTCCATGGTGAACGTCCAACAGGTCGGCCGGGAAAGTCCAACCGCGCTCCCCGGGCCGGGTCACACCCCGATCAGCCGCAGCGCGCCCCACAGCGCGAGGATCGACACGCCCAGGGTCGCTGGTACGGTCAGCAGCCCGAGCCGGGTGAAGTGGCCGAGGTCGGGCGCGGCGCCGTGGCTGTGCAGGATGCGGCGCCAGAGCAGGGTGGCGAGCGAGCCGACGTAGGTGAGGTTCGGGCCGAGGTTCACCCCGATCAGGGCGGCGAGGACCGGTCCGGGACCGGCCGCCGCGACGACCGGGAGCAGAGCGAGGATCGCGGGCAGGTTGTTGATCAGGTTGGCGAGCACGGCCGCCACCGCGGCCACCGCCAGCAGGGCGGGAAGTGACGAGCCGTCCGGCAGGAAGGTTTCGATCCCGGCGCCGAGGCCGTTGTCGACCACGGCCTCGACCACGACGCCCAGTGCGAGCACGAACAGGCAGAACAGCGGGTTGGCGGAGCGGACGAGGCCCCTCGCGGTTGTCTCGCGCCGCACCAGCGCGCGGACCGCCAGCACCCCGGCACCGGCCAGCGCCGCCCACAGCGGTTCCACACCCACGAACGAGGTGACGACGAAACCGCCCAGGGTCAGGGCGAGGACGACGAGTGTGAAGACGGGGACGTCAGGACGCTCCTCCTGCGGCTTCGGCGGATACGCGCCGGCTGCCAGGTCGGCGGCGAAGACCCGGCGGAAGACGACGTACTCGACGGCGATGGCGGCCGACCACGGCAGGGCCATGAGCGCGGCGAAGCGGGTGAAGGAGAGGCCGCTCGCGGTGAACGCCAGGAGATTGGTGAGATTGGAGACGGGCAGCAGCAGGGACGCCGAGTTGGCCAGGTGCGCACAGGCGTAGACGTACGGGCGGGGTCGGGCACCGACGCGGGCCGCGGTGGCGAGGACGACGGGGGTCAGCAGGACCACCGTGGCGTCCAGGCTGAGCACGGCGGTGATCACCGAGGCGACGACGAAGACGCCGCCGAGCAGCGGGCCGGTCCGGCCGCCGCAGGCCCGTGCGACCAGATCCCCGGCGGCCGTGAACAGCCCCTCGTCCGCGCAGAGCTGGGCCAGCACCAGGATCGCCGCGAGGAAGCCGACGACCGGCAGCAGGCTGCCCACCTGATCACGGGCCTGGGACCAGGGGACCGCACCGGCCACGATCACCAGCACGGCCGCGGGTACGGCGACGATCGCCTCCGGCAGCCCCCGGGGCCGTACGACGGCGAAGGCCAGTACGCCGAGCAGGAGCACGACGGAGACGATCTCTGCGGTGACGGTGTTCAGCGGACCGGGGACTCTCTGGACGGGTGAAGGGACGGCGCACCCGTCCCACGGATGCACCGCCCCTTCAGGGACGTGCGGAAGCCGCCCGCGCAGGGGCCGGGGTCAGCCCTCGACGCCGAGCTTCTCCAGGATCAGCTCACGCACCCGGGCCGCGTCGGCCTGACCGCGGGTGGCCTTCATCACCGCGCCGACGAGCGCGCCCGCGGCCGCGACCTTGCCGCCGCGGATCTTGTCCGCGATGGCCGCGTTGGCGGCGATGGCCTCGTCCACGGCAGCGCCCAGCGCGCCCTCGTCGGAGACGACCTTCAGGCCGCGCTTCTCGACGACGGTGTCCGGGTCGCCCTCGCCCGCGAGGACGCCCTCGATCACCTGGCGTGCCAGCTTGTCGTTGAGATCGCCCGAGGTGACGAGCTCGGCCACCCTGGCGACCTGCACCGGGGTGATCGGCAGCTCGTCGAGGCCGCGGCCGGTCTCGTTGGCGTTACGGGCTAGCTCGCCCATCCACCACTTGCGGGCCTGGTCCGAGGGGGCGCCCGCGTCGGTCGTGGCGACGATCAGGTCGACCGCGCCCGCGTTGAGGATGGACTGCATGTCGTGCTCGGAGACGCCCCACTCCTCCTTCAGCCGGTTGCGACGCAGCCGCGGCAGTTCGGGGAGGCCGCCCCGGAGCTCCTCGACCCACTCGCGGGCCGGGGCGACCGGCACCAGGTCGGGCTCGGGGAAGTAGCGGTAGTCCTCGGCGTTGTCCTTGATGCGGCCGGCCGTGGTCGAGCCGTCCTCCTCGTGGAAGTGCCGGGTCTCCTGCACGACCGTGCCGCCCGAGTTCAGCACCGCGGCGTGGCGCTGGATCTCGAAGCGGGCGGCGCGCTCGACGGAACGCAGCGAGTTCACGTTCTTCGTCTCGGAGCGCGTACCGAACGTCTCGGTGCCGTTGGGGCGCAGCGACAGGTTGACGTCGCAGCGCATCTGGCCCATTTCCATCCGGGCCTCGGAGACACCGAGCGCCTTGATCAGCTCGCGGAGCTCGGCGACGTACGCCTTGGCGACCTCGGGTGCGCGCGCGCCCGCTCCCTCGATCGGCTTGGTGACGATCTCGATGAGCGGGATGCCCGCGCGGTTGTAGTCGAGCAGGGAGTGGGACGCGCCCTGGATACGGCCGGTGGCACCGCCGACGTGGGTCGACTTGCCGGTGTCCTCCTCCATGTGGGCACGCTCGATCTGCACCCGGAAGATCTCCCCGTCCTCCAACTGGACGTCCAGATAACCGTTGTAGGCGATCGGCTCGTCGTACTGGGAGGTCTGGAAGTTCTTCGGCATGTCCGGATAGAAGTAGTTCTTCCGGGCGAAGCGGCACCACTCGGCGATCTCGCAGTTCAGCGCGAGACCGATCTTGACGGCGGACTCGACGCCGATCTCGTTGACGACCGGCAGCGCGCCGGGCAGGCCGAGACAGACCGGGCAGGTCTGGGAGTTGGCGTCCTGCTTGAGCTCGGTCGAGCAGCCGCAGAACATCTTGGTCTTGGTGCCGAGCTCGACATGGACCTCCAGGCCCATGACGGGGTCGTAGGACGCGAGCGCGTCCTCGTACGACACCAGGTCGGTGACAGTCACGGTGAAACTTCCCTCTCAGCCCAGCAGTACGTCGTCATCGCCGAGGCGCTTGAGTTCGCGCAGCAGCAGGGCGAGACCGGTGGCGATGGCGGCGGCGGAGACAACGGCGTCGATCAGTTGGAGCGTGTCGTGCTCGAAGCGGGCCTTCCTGGCCTGCTTGATGACGCCCAGCGCTCCGAAGGCGGTGGTGCCGATGGACAGGTACGTACCGGTCTTGGACTTCTTGAAGCCCTTGGCCTTGGTCAGTGCACTCACAGTGACGGAGCCTCCTCCAGCAGCGGGTGTCCCCACTTTTCCACGAAGGCGGCCTCGACGGCGGCTCCGACCTTGTAGAGACGGTCGTCCTTCATGGCGGGGGCGATGATCTGCAGTCCGACCGGCAGGCCGTCCTCCGGGGCCAGGCCGCAGGGCAGCGACATGGCGGAGTTCCCGGCGAGGTTGGTCGGAATGGTGCACAGGTCCGCGAGATACATCGCCATCGGGTCGTCGGCGCGCTCGCCGATCGGGAAGGCGGTGGTGGGCGTCGTCGGCGAGACGATGACGTCAACCTGCTCGAAGGCCTTCTCGAAGTCCTGGGTGATGAGGGTGCGGACCTTCTGCGCCGAGCCGTAGTACGCGTCGTAGTAGCCGGAGCTGAGCGCGTACGTACCGAGGATGACGCGGCGCTTGACCTCGTCGCCGAAGCCGGCCTCACGGGTGAGCGCGGTGACGTCCTCGGCGGACCTCGTGCCGTCGTCGCCGACCCGCAGGCCGTAACGCATCGCGTCGAAGCGGGCCAGGTTGGACGAGCACTCGGACGGCGCGATCAGGTAGTACGCCGACAGGGCCAGGTCGAAGGAGGGGCAGTCCAGCTCGACGATCGTGGCACCGAGCGACTTCAGCAGCTCGACCGACTCGTTGAAGCGCTGGACGACACCGGCCTGGTAGCCCTCGCCCGCGAACTGCTTGACGACACCGACGCGCATGCCGTCGACGCTGCCGTTGCGGGCGGCTTCGACGACCGGCGGGACCGGGGCGTCGATGGACGTCGAGTCCATCGGGTCGTGCCCGGCGATCACCTCGTGCAGCAGGGCCGCGTCCAGAACGGTACGGGCGCAGGGGCCGCCCTGGTCCAGGGAGCTGGAGAACGCCACCATGCCGTAGCGGGAGACGCCGCCGTAGGTGGGCTTGACACCGACCGTGCCGGTGACGGCGGCGGGCTGGCGGATGGAACCGCCGGTGTCCGTGCCGATGGCGAGCGGGGCCTCGTACGACGCGAGCGCGGCCGAGGAGCCGCCGCCGGAGCCGCCCGGGATCCGAGTGAGGTCCCACGGGTTGCCGGTGGGGCCGTAGGCGCTGTTCTCGGTGGAGGACCCCATGGCGAACTCGTCCATGTTGGTCTTGCCGAGGATCACGACGTCGGCGGCCTTCAGCCGCTTGGTGAGGGTCGCGTCGTACGGCGGGATCCAGCCTTCGAGGATCTTGGAACCGACCGTGGTGGGCATGCCCTCCGTGGTGAAGATGTCCTTCAGCGCGAGCGGGACACCGGCCAGCGGGCCCAGCTTCTCGCCGGCCGCCTTCTTCGCGTCGACGGCACGGGCCTGCGCGAGAGCGCCCTCCCGGTCGATGTACAGGAAGGCGTGGACCTTCTCGTCGACCGCGTCGATCCGGGCCAGGTGGGCCTCGGTGACCTGGACGGCCGTGAGCTCGCCGGACGCGATCTTCTCGGCGATCTCGGCCGCGGTGAGCTTGATGATGGTGCTGTTGTCCGTCATGGCTTTTAGTCCTCCCCCAGGATCTGCGGCACCTTGAAACGCTGCTGCTCCTGGGCCGGGGCGCCGGAGAGCGCCTGCTCGGGGGTGAGCGACGGACGGACCTCGTCCGCGCGCATGACGTTGGTCAGCGGCAGCGGGTGGGAGGTCGGCGGTACGTCTTGGTCGGCGACCTCGGAGACGCGGGCGACCGCGCCGATGATGTCGTCGAGCTGACCGGCGAAGTGATCGAGCTCTTCGCCCTTCAGCTCCAGACGCGCCAGCCGGGCGAGGTGGGCGACCTCCTCGCGCGTGATGCCAGGCATGCAGCGATCCTCAGGGGTTGGTGTGTGGTTTTGGCCCAATCCTATGGTGTCGGCCGCGACCGCTCCCGCCACGGGGCGAACGCCCTGGTCGGACGCCGGATTCGGGTCTGCCCGATGTCAGGCGGCACGACGGCCGCCGGGCGCCTCGGCACGCGGCCCCCGGACCGTGTACTCACCGACCGCGTGCTCCCGTGCGCCCGCGTTCACGGCGTCGCCGCCTCGCGCCCGGTGAGCGGTTCGGCGCCTGGCCGGCGTCCCGCGTTCACGGCGTGGCCGCCTCGCGCCCGGTGAGCGGTCGGGCGCCGGGCCGGCGCACCGCTCACGTCGTCGCGGGCCTCGACTCGACCGCCCGTCCGGACGCCCGTTGCTCCAGCTCGGGCGTCGCGCCCGCGGCTGCCGCTGCCGCGGCGGCGGCGGCGGCCAGTTCCGCGGGCCGTCGCCATCCGTGCTCGCCCCGCGCCCGCAGCCAGGCCGTCGCCTCCTGCGGCGGCATGGCCGCGGCGACCAGCCACCCCTGCACCGCATCGCACCGCAGATCCCGCAGCCGCTCCCAGGTCTCGTCGTCCTCGACCCCCTCCGCGACGACCAGCAGGCCGAGCGAGTGGGCGAGGTCGATGGTGCAGCGGACGATCTCCGCGTCCTCGTTGTCCACGGCCAGTCGGGCCACGAACGACCGGTCGATCTTCAGCTCGCTGACCGGCAGCCGACGCAGATGGACCAGCGAGGAGTACCCCGTGCCGAAGTCGTCGAGGGACATCTTCACGCCGTGCCCGGTCAGTCCTGCGAGGGTGTCGGCGGCGCGCTGGGGGTCCTCCAGCAGCACGTGTTCCGTTATTTCCAGCTGCAGTGCCCCGGCCGGGACGCCGTGCCGGGCGAGCCGGGCCGCCACACCGCCCGCGAATCCGGGCGTGTGCACGTCGCGCGGGGAGACGTTGACCGCGACCGGGACGAACAGCCCCTGCGCCCGCCACCGGGCGACCTGGGCCAGCGCCGTCTCCAGGACGTACTCCGTCAGGTGCGGCATCAGGCCGGACGACTCCGCGATGGCGATGAACTCGTCCGGAGGGACCCGCCCGCGCTCCGGATGCACCCAGCGGACCAGCGCTTCGAGGCCGGCCACCTGTCCGTCGAAGCGGACCTTCGGCTGGTAGTGGAGCTCCACCTCGCCGGCGTCCAGCGCGCGCCGCAGATCACCGAGCAGTCCGAGCCGATCCGGGGTGTTGCTGTCCCGCTTCGACTCGTACACCTCGACCCCCGTACGGTCGCGCTTGGCCTGGTACATCGCCACGTCCGCGCGCCGGAGCAGGCCTTCGGCGTCCAGCGCGTGGTCCGGGTAGACGGCGACCCCGGCGCTGGCCTCCAGCACCAGGGTCAGACCGTCCAGGTCCAGCGGGGAGGACAACTCGGCAACGAGGTGGCGGGCGACCCGCTGGGCACTGGTGGTGGAGCCCGCGGCCGGCAGGAGCACCGCGAATTCGTCGCCGCCGAGCCGCGCGGCCTCCGCTCCCCGCGGGAGCGCCAGTCGCAGACGTTCCGCTATCTGCAGCAGCAGCCGGTCCCCCGCCAGATGCCCGAGGGTGTCGTTGACCGCACGGAACCGGTCGAGGTCGATCAGGACGAGAGCGGATCTGGCGCCGACGGACTCGGCGTCCTCCAGGGCCGTCCAGGTGCGTTCCAGCAGCCACTGCCGGTTGGGCAGTCCGGTCAGGGGGTCGCGCAACTGCTCCTCGGCTCGCGCGCGGGCTATCCAGAGGGTGGAGTCCAGGGCGATCAGAGGGACCGCGAAGAGCGGCAGGAGTACGGGCATGGCCATCGCCACCACGCAGATCAGCGGTGCGATTCCGAGGAGGGCGACCGCGACGAGGCTCTGGCGCAGCAGCGCGGTGCGGGCGATGGTGGGCAGCCCGCCGTTCTGGGGTGCCCGCGCATACCACAGCAGGACCCGGGTGACCAGAAGATAGGTGGAGGCGGCCAGAAGGACCTCGGGGACGGCGGCGATGCCCCAGTCGAGTGGCCGCCAGGGCGATTCGACGGTCTGGACGTCGCCGAACGCGGCGAGCACCAGGGCCGCCGCGCCTATCCCCAGGATGTCCACGGCGCCGTGCAGCAGCCCCTGCCACCAGCGGTGTCTGCGGGCCGCGCCGACGAGGACGACTACGACCAGGCTGACCAGACCGGCGGGTACCCAGCCATAGAGGAGCAGCACGGCGAGAGTGAGGGCGGCCCCGGAACCGGTGCCGCCCCACCATCGGTCGCGTCCGAGCGCGACCAGATGGCCGACGACGATTCCCGTGAGGACGGCCAGGGACCACCCGGCCCTGCCGTCGGGGAAGAGCGCGCGTCCCTCGCTCACGGTCCGGTAGAAACCGGTCGTGAGCTGAACAACGGCGATCACCACGACGACGGCACCCACTTTGGGCGTGAGGCCGACGAAACCTTGCAGCCGCGACACCGGTGCGGCGCTCTCGGTCGGTTTCATTCCGTCCCTCTCACAGCCGGCGGTGCCGATGTCACCTGATGGTTCAGCTCCATGCCACCACGACCCGATTTCCCATCCCGCGGCCGGGCATGGCAGGTGCATCCCTCAACAGTAGGCCGCGGAAGGCTTTTACGGGCAGCGCTCTACAGCTCTTGCCCGAATGCGAACCAACCGTCCGTCAGCATCTGCTATGCGCCGATCGGGTGAACCCGACCTCCCGGCGACGACCCCTGCCCCTGTCCGTCCCCCTACACCCTTTCTGTGCGGTCTTGTTCACTGTTTACCCACTGATCGATGCCGATGCGGGGTTCTTGGACGGGGATCTGTCCCATTGCGTCAATTCTCCCGCGAAGATCCCGCCATATTCCGCCTATTTTCGGTCAGGGATCTGTCCTATTCCGCAGGTTCCCCGATAGGCACGGCCGCGGCGCGCGCCGCGTCCGGCCCCTCTTCGAGCAGCACGGCGAAGCCGCCCTCGTCCAGCACGGGCACCTTCAACTGCATCGCCTTGTCGTACTTCGAACCGGGGTTGTCACCGACGACCACGAAGGAAGTCTTCTTCGAGACGGATCCCGTCACCTTCGCCCCTCGGCTCTGGAGCGCGTCCTTCGCGCCGTCCCTGGTGTGGCCGGACAGCGTGCCGGTGACGACGACGGTGAGGCCTTCGAGCGGGCGCTGGCCCACGTCGTCCCCCGCCCCCTCGTCCTCCATCCGGACTCCGGCCTCCCGCCACTTGCGCAGGATCTCCCGATGCCAGTCCTCCGCGAACCACTGCTTCACCGAGGCGGCGACGATGGAGCCGACCCCGTCGGCATCGACCAGCTCCTGTTCGGTCGCCTCGTCGATCCGGTCGATGGAGCGGAACTGGCGGGCCAGCTCCTGGGCCGCGACGGGGCCCACATGGCGGATGGAGAGCCCGGTGAGAATGCGGGCGAGCGGGGCGTCCTTGGCCGCGTCGATGGCGTCGAGCATGGCGAGGGCGTTCTTCTTCGGCTCGCCCTGCTGGTTGGCGAAGACCCACGCGGTCTTCTCCTCGCCGGTCTTCGGATCGCGCTTGGGCAACCCGCTGTCCTGGTCCAGGACATAGGCCCGGATCGGCAGGAGCTGCTCGACGGTCAGCCCGAAGAGATCACCCTCGTCACGCAGCGGCGGCTCGGCGGGCTCCAACGGCTTCGTCAGAGCCGCTGCCGCGACATAGCCGAAGTGGTCGATGTCGAGGCTCTTACGACCGGCGAGATAGGCGAGGCGCTCGCGCAACTGCGCGGGACAGGAACGCGCGTTGGGGCAGCGGACGTCGATGTCGGCCTCCTTCATGGGCCGCAGTTCCGTGTCGCACTCGGGGCAGTGCGTCGGCATCACGAACGCCCGCTCGGTGCCGTCGCGCAGATCGACGACCGGGCCGAGGATCTCCGGAATCACATCGCCGGCCTTGCGGAGCACCACCGTGTCCCCGATCAGGACGCCCTTCGCCTTCACCACGTTCTGGTTGTGCAGGGTGGCGAACTCGACCTCGGAGCCCGCCACCTCGACCGGCTCGACCTGCGCGTACGGCGTGACCCGGCCGGTGCGTCCGACGCCGACCCGGATGTTGACCAGCTTGGTGTTGACCTCCTCCGGCGGGTACTTCCACGCGATCGCCCAGCGCGGCGCGCGCGAGGTGGAACCCAGCCGGCCCTGGAGCGGGATCTCGTCGAGCTTGACGACGACGCCGTCGATCTCGTGCTCCACGGAGTGCCGGTTCTCGCCGAAGTACGCGATGAACTCCCGCACCTCGTCCAGCGAGGCGACCACCTTGTTGTGCTTGGCGGTGGGCAGACCCCACTCGTGCAGCAGCTCGTAGGCGTGCGAGAGGCAGCCGATGTCGAAGCCCTCGCGGGCGCCGATGCCGTGCACCACCATGTGCAGCGGGCGGGTGGCCGTGACCTTCGGGTCCTTCTGCCGCAGCGAACCGGCCGCCGCGTTGCGCGGATTGGCGAAGGGCTTGTCGTCGGCCTCGACGAGCCGGGCGTTGAGCTCCTCGAAGGCCTCCATCGGGAAGAAGACCTCGCCGCGGATCTCGACCAGCGCCGGAACGCGGTCGCCCTTCAGCCGGTGCGGGATCTCGGCGATCGTGCGGACATTGGGGGTGATGTCCTCGCCGGTGCGGCCGTCGCCACGGGTCGCGGCCCGGGTCAGCCGCCCGTGCTCGTAGGTGAGGTTGACCGCGAGACCGTCGACCTTCAGCTCGCACAGGAAGTGGTAGTCGGTGGTGCCGACGTCCTTGGCGATCCGTTCGCCCCAGGACGCCAACTCGATGTCGTTGAACGCGTTGTCCAGTGAGAGCATCCGCTCGCGGTGCTCGACGGAGGTGAACTCCGTCTGGTACGGCCCCGCGACCTTCTGCGTCGGCGAATCCGGCGTGCGCAGCTGCGGATACGTCTCCTCCAAGGCCTCCAGCTCACGCATCAGCCGGTCGAACTCGGCATCGCTCACGACCGGCTGGTCGTTCACGTAGTACCGGAAGCGGTGCTCCTCGATCTGCTCGGCCAGGAGCGCGTGCTGCTCCCGGGCCTGTGCGGGCACTGCCATCTGCTGTTCGCCGGCCATCGTCTCGTCCTCCCGTTACCCGTTGCCCCGTTACTCAGGGTTGTCTGCGAGCGATCTCGCGGCCCGGACGCAGTGGGCGAGCGCGGCGCGCGCGTACGTGGGCGAGGCACCCGCGAGCCCGCATGAAGGGGTGATCACCACGGACTCCGTCAGAATCCCCGGATTCAGCCCCAGCCTGCGCCACAGCGTCCTGACACCCATGACGCTACCTCCCGGGTCCGACAATGCGCCCGAGGCCGGGTCGGTGCCCGGCACCACCCCGAGGAAGAGTTGCGTGCCGCCCTCGACCGCTTCCCCGATCGCATCCTCCTCACGCTCGGTGAGCAACGAGAAGTCGAAGGAGATGCCGTCGACCCCCGCCCGGCGCAACAGCCCGAACGGCACCTCGGGCGCGCAGGTGTGCACGACCGTCGCCCCGTCCCCGCCCGCGGCCAGGACATCACGCAGGGTGCCCTCCACGACCTGGCGGTCGACGGCCCGGTGGGTGCGGTACCCGCTCGCCGTCCTGACCCGTCCGCGCAGTACGGCGGTCAGTGACGGCTCGTCGAGCTGGAGGATCACCTCGGCGCCGGGCACCCTGCGCCGTACCTCTGCGAGGTGGGCGCGGAGCCCCTCGGCCAGTGAGCCCGCCAGGTCCCGGCACGCCCCCGGGTCCCCGAGCGCGGCCTGGCCGCCCCGCCGTTCCAGCGCGGCGGCCAGGGTCCAGGGCCCGACGGCCTGGACCTTGAGCGGACCCTCGTAGCCCTGGGTGAACTCCTCCAGCGCGTCGAGGTCCTCGCCGAGCCACGACCTGGCCCGGCGGGTGTCGCGTCCGGGCCGGTCGCTGATCCGCCAGCCGCTGGGCTCGACATGCCCGTACAGGTCGACGAGGAGCCCGATGGTCCGCCCGATCATGTCCGCACCGGGCCCGCGGGCCGGCAGTTCCGCCAGATGCGGCAGCCCCTCGCCGTCCCCGAAGGACCCGATGACGGTCTTCGCCGCCTCCCGCGCGTCTCCCCCGGGCATGGAACCGATTCCGCTGGCCGGGCACCCGCTGAACTTGCTGTTCTCGCTCACACGGGAAGCCTAAGGCCGTGCCCGGCCCGTCCGGTCGGCGGTGGCGGTCAGCGCCCGGGGCGCACCGTGAGGTCGTTGACCTCGGCGTCGCGCGGGAGGTCGATGGCCATCAGGATCGTGGTGGCCACCGACTGCGGGTCGATCCAGCGGGAGGGGTCGTACTCCTTGCCCTCCTGCTGGTGGGCCTTGGCCTGCATGGGGCTGGCGGTGCGCCCCGGGTAGACGGAGGTCACCCGGACGCCGTTCGCGTGCTCCTCCTGGCGCAGCGAGTCGGCGAGCGCCTTCAGGCCGTGCTTGCTCGCGGCGTACGCGCTCCACTCGGCGTGCGCGGCGAGGCCGGCACCCGAGTTCACGAAGAGCACATGGCCCTGGGCGACGCGCAGTTGCGGCAGGAAGAGCCTGGTCAGCTCGGCGGGTGCGACCAGGTTGGCGTTGAGCTGGAAATGCCACGCCTTGGGCGTGAGGTCACCGACCTTGCCGAGCTCGACGACGCCCGCGACGTTCAGCAGCGAGTCGACCCGCTCCGGCATCGCCTGCTGGGCGAACGCCCAGGAGAGCCGGTCCGGGTTGGAGAGGTCACCGACGAGCGTACGGGCGCCGGGGTGGAGCGCGGCCAGCTCCTTCGCGCGGCCGGCGTCACGGGCCAGCAGCACGGTCTCGTCACCGCGCTCCAGTAGACGACGGGTGACGGCTGCGCCGATGCCGGAGCCGGCGCCGGTGATGACATGAGTGGACATCCCGCCATGATCTCACCCGTCATCGCGTCACCGCAGGCCGGACCACTCCTCCAGGTAGGCCAGGGCGCCCACACCGTCCTTCGCGAAGAACACCAGGTCGGTCAGCGGAAGGGGCAGGAAGCCCTCGTCCTCCATCCGCTGGAACTGCTGACGCAGCCCGTCGTAGAAGCCCGCCGTGTTGAGCAGGACGACCGGCTTGTCGTGCTTGCCGTGCTTCTTCAGCTCCAGGATCTCGGTCGCCTCGTCGAGCGTCCCGGTACCGCCCACCATGATCACGACCGCGTCCGCCTTCTCCAGGAGCAGCGCCTTGCGCTCGGCGAGATCGCGCGCGATCACCATCTCGTCCGCGTTGCTCCGGGCCTTGGCGGCCAGGAAGTCGACCGACACCCCGACCAGCCGTCCGCCCGCTGCCTGCACCCCGTCGGCGACGACCTTCATCAGGCCGCTCTCCGACCCACCCCAGACCAGCGTGTGTCCGCCCCGGCCGATCAGTTCGGCGAATTCGCGGGCCGGCTGGGTGTAGCGGTCGTCGAGGTCGGCGGCGGAGAGGAAAACGCAGATATTCATGCAGCAACCGTAAAGGCCACCACTGACAGCCCCGAGGGCGGGTGGAAAACCGGCCTGCGGGGAAGAAAACGGCCCGCGTCACCGCTGAACCAGACATGACTTCCACACGAGGACACGTCATCACCGTCGAACCCGGCACCGAACATGTACGTGTGGTACGCGACGGGCAGGTGCTCGCCGAGAGCCGGCGCCCGCTCGTACTGCGCGAGACGGGTTGTCCGGCCCGCTACTACCTGCCGCCCGAGGACGTCCGCACGGAGCTGCTCACGGCCTCGGACACCCACACCCACTGCCCGTTCAAGGGCGACGCCTCCTACTGGTCGCTGCCGGACGCGGCCGATCTCGTCTGGGCCTACCCCGAGCCGAAGCCCGAAGTCGCCGCGATCAAGAACCACTTCTGCTTCTACGACACCGAGACCGTCAGCGAATGACCGTCAACCACGCCTCCGACCTGGAGAATTGAGTAATTTCAAAAAATCTCGGCGCCGGCGATGAGTTTTCGCGGGCGCCGCAGTCCACTCTCACATGGACAAGATTCTCTCCCGCGACGGCACCTTGATCGCGTATCGGCGCCGGGGTGAAGGACCGCCGGTGATCCTGGTCGGCGGGGCTCTGAGCACGGCGGCGACCGAGGCCCCCCTGGCGCGGCTCCTCGCGCCGCGCTTCGGCGTCATCACATACGACAGACGCGGCCGCGGCTCCAGCGGCGACAGCGGGCCGTACCGGGTGGAGCGCGAGATCGAGGACCTGGCCGCGCTCGTCGCGGCGGTGGGCGGGCGGGCCTCGCTGTTCGGCACGGGGGCCGGCGGGGCGCTGGCCCTGGAGGCACAGGCCGCCGGGCTCCCGGTCGACCTGCTGGCGGTGTACGAGCCGCCCTACACCCCCGGTGCCTCGGGAGAGCGGTTCAAAGCCTGCTGCACGGCTCGGCTGCACCGGCTGCTGACCGCCGGGGACCGCGCCGGGGCCGTGGAGCTGTTCCTGTCCGTGACGGGGGTCCCGGCCGACATGATCGCCCGGATGCGGAGCGCGCCGCTGTGGCGGGAGCTGATGTCGATGGCGCACACCCTCGCGTACGACGACGCGCTGCTCGGCAACGGCGCGATCCCGGCCGAGCGGCTCGCGTCCGTCACGGCGCGCACCCTGGTGGCCTGCGGCGGCTTCAGCGCCACCCCGGCCCGGCTGTCGGCCCGCGCCCTCGCGGACGCCTCCCGCGCGGACGCCACCGCACCCTGACGGGCCAGACGCGCGACTTGGCGCCCCAGGCGATCGCCCCCGTCCTGGCGGATTTCTTCACCCGCGACATGTACGCGCACCAGGCCTCCTGAGCCCACGATCCACCCCGCCCGGTCACGTCCGTACAGGGGTCGGACGTGGCCGTGCGGGGCACGTGCGAGATGACCGGCAGGGACACAACCTGACCTCGGTGTTCGCTGATTCCGGCACCGTCGTGCTCGCCTGTCGGCGGGCACGGCGCACCCTCCCCAGCGGTCGGCGACGAGTTCGAGGCAAGGTTCATGCGCCGAGCTGCGGTGACGGAGAAGGAGTACTCAACCTGACCGTCTGCCCTGGTGTCAGAACGTGTGAAGCCCCTCACGCGAGGCTTCACAGTGGGGTCAGAACGGAACGGACGATCCACACCTGCGGCCCCCATGACGGCCGCGAGGTCGGTGCCGCCCCCTCGGCCGTCAGCCGACCGCGGCTTCGTCCTCGGCCTCGGTGCGCCGCACCGTCGTCGCGATCGTCGCCGAGCCGACCACGCGGGTGCCGTCGTAGAGCACGACCGCCTGGCCGGGGGCCACGCCGCGTACCGGCTCGGTGAAGGTGACGTTCAGCGTGCCGTCGATCAGTTCCGCCGTCACCTCGGTCTCGCCGCCGTGGGCGCGGAGCTGGGCGGTGTACGTGCCGGGGCCGGCCGGGGCGGTGCCGCACCAGCGGGGCCTGATGGCGGTGAGCGCGGTGACGTCGAGGGACTCGACCGGGCCGACCGTCACCGTGTTGTTCACCGGGGAGATGTCCAGGACGAAGCGCGGCTTGCCGTCCGGGGCGGGGTGGCCGATGCGCAGACCCTTGCGCTGGCCGATGGTGAAGCCGAAGGCGCCCTCGTGGGTGCCGACCTTCGTACCGGACTCGTCGACGATGTCGCCCTCGGCGGTACCGAGCCGGCTCGCCAGGAAGCCCTGGGTGTCGCCGTCGGCGATGAAGCAGATGTCGTGGCTGTCGGGCTTCTTGGCGACGGCGAGGCCCCGGCGTTCGGCCTCGGCACGGATCTCGTCCTTGGTGGTGAGGGTGTCGCCGAGCGGGAACATCGCGTGGGCGAGCTGCTTCTCGTCCAGGACACCGAGGACGTACGACTGGTCCTTGGCCATGTCGGAGGCACGGTGCAGTTCGCGGCCGCCGTCCTCGCGCAGGACGACCGTGGCGTAGTGGCCGGTGCACACGGCGTCGAAGCCGAGCGCGAGGGCCTTGTCGAGCAGCGCGGCAAACTTGATCTTCTCGTTGCAGCGCAGGCACGGGTTGGGGGTGCGCCCCGCCTCGTACTCGGCGATGAAGTCGTCCACGACGTCCTCGCGGAAGCGTTCCGCCAGGTCCCAGACGTAGAACGGGATGCCGATGACGTCCGCGGCGCGGCGCGCGTCGCGGGAGTCCTCGATCGTGCAACAGCCGCGCGCCCCGGTACGGAAGGACTGCGGGTTCGCGGAGAGGGCGAGGTGCACACCGGTCACGTCGTGACCCGCCTCTGCGGCGCGGGCCGCGGCGACGGCGGAGTCGACACCGCCGGACATGGCGGCGAGCACACGGAGGGGGCGCGGGGAAGTCTGAGTCATAGCTCCACCAGGGTACGGGGCGCCGGGAACCGAACGCTCGCGGATATGCGTTGTGGATCACATGGGGACCAAGGGGACGTCGGGCGCCAAGCGTTTCGCGGGGGCGAAGTCCGGGCACGGCATCAGCCGGCGCGGGCTGCTGATCGGCGCCGCCGTCACGGCGGTGGGCACGGCCGCGCTGGCGCGGGAGAAGCTGGAGCACGTCTGGTGGCGGCTGCCCGGGGTGGACAAGCCCCGGACACCCGGCGAGGTGGACTACGCGCGGGCCGAATGGATATCGGCGTCTCCGGCGAACTGGCGGCGGGCCGACCGTCCCGCCGACTATCCGGTCGACCGGGTCGTCATCCACGTCACCCAGGGCGGCTACCGGGGCGCGGTGAGGGCCTTCCAGGACCCGGGGCACGGGGCGGCGGCGCACTACGTGGTGCGCAAGGACGGCCATGTGACGCAGATGATCCGTGAGCTCGATGTGGCGTTCCACGCGGGGAACAGGTCGTACAACGAACGCAGCGTCGGCATCGAGCACGAGGGCTTCGTGGACCGTCCGCAGGACTTCACGGCGGCGATGTACAGGGCGTCGGCGCGCCTGACGGCGGCGATATGCGGGCGGTACGGGATGCCGGTGGACCGCAAGCACATCATCGGGCATGTGGAAGTGCCGGGCACGGATCACACCGATCCGGGCAAGCACTGGGACTGGGACCGCTATCTGAAGCTGGTCCGGGCGGCGCGTCCGAGGCCGTCCGGCGCCTGAGGAGGGATCGGCTGCGGGACGGGCCCGGTTTCAGCTGAGCCCCGCCGTCCGCGCACGCTCCACCGCCGGTCCGATCGCACGGGCCACCTCGTCGATGTCCTGCTTGGTGGAGGTGTGGCCGAGCGAGAAGCGCAGGGTGCCCCTGGCCAGGTCCGGGTCGGTGCCGGTGGCCAGCAGGACATGGCTCGGCTGGGCGATTCCCGCGGTGCACGCGGAGCCGGTGGAGCACTCGATGCCCTGGGCGTCCAGCAGCAGCAGCAAGGAGTCGCCCTCGCAGCCGGGGAAGCTGAAGTGGGCGTTGGCGGGGAGCCGACCACCCGGGGCCGGGTCGCCGCCGAGGACGGCGTCCGGCACGGCCGCCAGCACGGCCGCGACCAGATCGTCGCGAAGGCCGCCGATCTCGCGGGCGAAGTCCTCGCGTCCGTCGGCGGCCAGACGCCCCGCGAGCGCGAAGGCGGCGATGGCGGGCACGTCGAGCGTGCCGGAGCGGACGTGCCGCTCCTGGCCACCGCCGTGAAGCACGGGTACGGGGGTGTATGCGCGGCCGAGCAGCAGCGCGCCGATGCCGAAGGGGCCGCCGATCTTGTGCGCGCTGACCGTCATCGCGGCCAGCCCGGAGCGGGCGAAGTCGACTTCCAGCTGTCCGAACGCCTGGACCGCGTCGGCATGCATCGGTACGTCGAACTCGCGGGCCACGGAAGCCAGTTCACGTACCGGCATGATCGTGCCGATCTCGTTGTTGGCCCACATCACGGTGACCATCGCGACATCGTCGGGGTTGCGCAGGATCGCCTCGCGCAGTACGTCGGGGTGGACGCGTCCGTGCTGATCGACGGGGAGGTATTCGACGTTCGCGCCCTCGTGTTCGGCGAGCCAGTCCACGGCGTCCAGCACCGCGTGGTGCTCGACCGGGCTGGCCAGCACCCGGATGCGGCGGGGGTCGGCGGCGCGGCGGGCCCAGTACAGGCCCTTCACCGCGAGGTTGTCTGCCTCGGTGCCTCCGGAGGTGAAGACCACCTCGCTGGGGCGTGCGCCGAGGGCGTCGGCGAGGGTCTCTCTCGACTCCTCGACGGTGCGGCGGGCCCGGCGCCCGGCGGCGTGCAGTGAGGACGCGTTACCGGTGACGGCGAGCTGGGCGGTCATCGCCGCGATCGCCTCCGGAAGCATCGGCGTGGTCGCGGCGTGGTCGAGGTAGGCCATGGTGGGCTCGATTCTACGAGCCCTTGGTGGGGCGTATGCCGGGCGCATCGCAGCCCGGTGCCCGCGCACCGGACAGGGCACTCGATCGCCCGCCCCGGTCCGGAGCCCGGTCCGGTCAGGGACGGCGTCGCAAGGACCGCCGGTCCGGGCCTTCGGTGCGGGGCGTCGGCGCTGGTTGCCGAGTGCGGGCTGTGCGTCTCAGCCGGGCGCCTCAGCCGTACGTGACGGCCGGGCGTCTCAGCCGTACGCGCCGGGGGCCGTACGCGTCGGGGCCGTACGCGTCGGCCGTTCCGGTCGGCCTCGGTCAGCCGGCGAAGTTCCAGGAGACGGTGCCGGTGCCGGTGACCAGGAAGGCCAGCACCACGAGGTCGGCGATGCCGAGGGCGAGCCCGAGGAAGGCGCGACCGCGACGGGAGGTGGAACGGGCGAGGGCGACGACCGCCATGACGATGGCCGCCGGGCCGAGCAGGATGTTCATCACCAGCAGGCCGACGAGCCCGAGCACGAAGGAGGCGACGGCCAGTCCGTCGGCGTCCCGGGTGCGAGCCGCACGCTCTGCGGACGGGGTCCCGGCACCGGCCTCGGTGCTGATGTCGGTACCGGTGGTGGTGGCGGGCTTCGCGGCGGTGGCGGGCTTCGCGGCGGCGCGGCGGACGGATGCGGTGAGCGTCATGGTGCGAGCTCCTTCAATCAATCGGTGATCGAGCAATCAATCGGTGATCGAGCGATCGGCGGTCGGAAGGGAATGCGGACCGGTGGTCAGCGGGGCCCGCGCTGCGCACCCCGCCACTCCCGCACGGCGAAGATCAGCAGCCAGCAGCCGATCGCGGCGGCGAGCGCGAAGGTGAGCGGGAGCGGAATCTGGACCACCGCTCCGAGCACGACTCCGAGCAGGAGCAGGGCGGCGACGAGGATGACCATGTTCAGCCTTTCTGCGGGCTCTCCACGAGCACTTGAGAGTACGACTGTTCACTGACTTGTCAGTCTAGCGCCGCACATCTCTTCCCTGCCCCGGAGAACAGTTGTTTACTGAATGGCATGAGTCACACCGTCGGCATCCGTCAGACCCAGAAGCTGAGAACCCGCCAGGCACTCCTGGACGCCGCGCTCGGACTCCTGGAGCACCAGAGCCTCAGCAGCCTGGGACTGCGCGAGGCGACCCGGGCCGCCGGACTCACGCCCACCGCCTTCTACCGACACTTCGACGACACCGCCCAACTCGGCGTGGCGCTCGTCGAGGAGACGCTGGGCAGCCTGCACGGAATGATCGGCGCGACGCTCGCCGAGACCGGCGACAGCGAGGAACGACTGGACCGCAGCGTGCGGCTGATCACGCGTCATGTCCGCGAACAGCCCGCGCACTTCCGCTTCATCGCCCGCGAGCAGCACGGCGGCGTGGGCCCGGTCCGCGAGGCCATAGCGGCCCAACTGCGGCGCTTCGCCGAGGAGGCGGCCGCGGCACTCGCCGAGGAGCCGCAGTCCCGGGGCTGGAACGACGAGGATCTGCTGATGCTGGGCGGCCTGTACGTCGACCACATGGTGATCACGGCCTCGGCCCTACTGGACGCGGGGCCGGGCGGTGAGCAACGGGTGGCGGAGGTGGCCCGCCGCCGACTGAGACTCGTCACCCTCGGCAGGCTGCACTGGCTGGACGACGCATCCTGAGGCCCTTCGACCCACCGCCTGCGCCGGCGAAGATCCCGCTACGACATCCGACAGGCCACGCCCCGACCCGGCAGGGATGCGTCGGAAATATTTGACGCGTCGGATTTTCCCGACGCATAGTGGTGTCATGCCTACCGACGTGTTCAGCGTGCTGGCCAACCCGGTGCGTCGCAGACTGCTCGAAAGTCTGCGTGAAGGACCCCGCTCCACCGGTGAGCTGGCCGGGATGTTCGAGCTCGGGAGGCCCGCGGTCTCCGAGCACCTGGCGGTGCTCCGTACCGCCGGACTGGTGCGGGAGGAGCCGCGTGGCCGGCACCGCTTCCACCACCTCGAACCGGCCCGGCTGGCCGAGGTGAGCGAGTGGCTGCATCCGTTCGAGCACTACTGGAAGCAGCGCCTGGAGGCGCTGTCCGATCTTCTGGACGAGGACAACGAGACATGACCGAGAGCAACACGATCAGCTGCGAGAAGTTCCTGCCCCACCCTCCGGCAGCGGTGTGGAAGGCCCTGACCGACCCCGATCTCCACGCCCGCTGGTGGGCCGCAGGCGACGTCAAGCCCGTCGTCGGGCACCGCTTCACCCTCGACATGGGTGGCTTCGGCAGCCAGCCCTGCGAGGTGACCGAGGTGGACGAGCAGCGTTTGCTGGCCTACCGGTTCGCCGAGGGCACGCTCGACACCACCATCACCTGGGAGCTGCGGCCGGAAGGCGAGGGCACCCGTCTCGTCCTGACTCATGCGGGCTTCGACCTGGACTCCCCGATGGGCCGGCAGGCCTATGACGGCATGGGCAGGGGCTGGCCCCATGTCCTCGGCCGCCTCGACACCGTCCTGAGCGAGGCCGCCTGACGCCCTGACGGGCGGGTCCGCGTCCGGACGGGCCTCGACCGGCGTACCGATCACCTCTGGGCCACACCTCACCGCCACCCCGCATCGGTGTCCGGTCACGGCGCCGGCCCCAAAGCCTCATCCGCCTCCGCGTACAGCGCCACGACCGCCGCCGCGTGACGGGTGAGCACGGTCCGCGCCTCCGGCGGGGAGAGCACTTCGAGGTTCGGGCCGAAGGAGAGCAGGGAGCGGGCCCACTCCACCGAGTCCACGGCCAACTCCGCCCGCACCCACTCCGCTTGTCCCTCGGCCGACGCCCACTCCCCTTCCTCCCCTTCCCCCTCGGGCCGCGGCTCCCCGGTCAGCGCACCGGCGTGCAGGCGTACGAACAGATCGAGCCGGGAACGGTGTACCCGCACCCGCAGCCGTACGCCCCCAGGCCGCTCCTCGACCTGCTTGCGCAACGCGTCCCACAGATCCGCGAGCTCCACCCCGGGCCGGCGCACGACCGCGTCGTCGGTGAGAGCGGCCCGTCGCACCCGGTCCGCCCTGAAGAGTTGCGGCACCCCGTCACGGTCCGCGACCAGGTACCAGACGCCCGCCTTCACGACGAGGCCGTACGGATCGACGGTGTAGGCGCGCGGGGTCCGCGTACCGCTGTGCCGGTAGTCCAGCCGCAACCGTCGGTCGGCGAACACGGCATCGTGCAGTTCGGCGACATCCACGACCGGGCGCGGGCCGCTCATCCAGCGCACCGGGTCGACCAGGATGCGTCTGCTGGTCAGCTCGGCGGCGGGCCGGTGCGGTGCGGGCAGGGCGGCCATCACCTTGCGCAGCGCGGACCCGAGCGCGGCGTCGAGACCGAGCGCGGCATGGGCGCCCTGCGCGGCGAGGACGAAGAGGGCGCGCGCCTCGTCGGCGGTGAGCCCGGTGACGTCCGTGCGGAATCCCGGCAGCAGCGCGATGCCACCGTGCCGCCCCCGCTCGGCGTAGACGGGGACGCCGGCGGCCGAGAGTGCCTCGATGTCGCGGTAGATGGTGCGCACGGAGACTTCGAGACGCTCGGCGAGCTCACCGGCAGGCACACGGCCGCGGGTCTGGAGCAGCAGGAGGATCGAGAGCAGCCGGTCGGATTTCACGTCACCAGCTTCCCCCGCGGCTCCGCTCGCCCGCGCCCCGCTCCCGTACGGCCAGGGTCCTTCGTTTGGATCAGGCCGGATCAGCCCCGCACGATCCGAACGAGAGGCCCTACGCGCGAGGTGCCCGCGCCAGTTGGCGGGACTGGGCCACCAGCCGGTCCGCACTGTCCCAGACTTCCGCGTCCTCCTCCAGGTAGCCGCCCGCCAGGTTGCGGGTGGTGATGGAGACGCGCAGCGGGCCCCGGGCGGGGCGGCAGCGGATGTGGGTGGTGAGCTCGATGGTCGGCGTCCAGCCCTTGAGGCCCAGCTCGAACGAGGTCGGGGGCAGTGCGTCGACGGTCAGCAGCAGCGAGAGCGGGTCGGCGTCGCGGCCGTCCGCGAGACCGAACCAGCCGCGCATCTCGCCCTTGCCGGAGGGGGCGCCGACGGCCCAGCCGACCGTCGCCGGGTCGAGCTTGATGTCGAGCCGCTCGGTGATGGCGGAGCTGCCGGGGATCGGGGCCGGGCCGTCGGCCGGGCCGAGGCAGTGCTCCAGCGGCGGGATGGCCGGCGGCTTCGCGGAGGTGCGCACCTCGTCGGACAGCGCGCCCAGATCGCCGTAGGTGGCGATCACCCGGATGCGCTCGATCTCGGTGCCGTCCTGCGCGTACTGGAAGAGGGAGGCCTGGCCGGTGGAGAGGGTACGGCCGGTGCGGATCGTCTGGGTGCGGATGACCGCGGGGCCCGGAACGGAGGCGGTGAGGTAGTGCGCGGAGACGGAGAAGGGGTCCGTGTGCGGCAGCGCCTCACCGAGTGCGCGGCCGAGCATGGCGAGCAGATAGCCGCCGTTGACCGCGTGGATGATCGTCCATCCGGCGGAGAGCTCGGCGTCGTAGACGCCTTCTTCTCGAAGGGTGACGGCGGTGTCGCGGTCGAACTCGCTGTCCCCGATGGTCGCCTGTGCGGTACGCGCCGCCTGCTCTGCTGCCTGTGCCATGCGCAGCACCGTACACCGACAATATTACTGAGCGGTAGCTTTTTTGTGGCCGAAAGATGTCGGCGCACCCCGTCGACCCGCCCGCGAAGCGGTGTCAGGTGGTCGCGAAGCCGTGTCAGGTGGCCGCGGAGCCTTCCTCGGCCGTCGCCGACCGTCGGTTGTAGGCACGCGGGGCCCGCCAGTGGAAGCGCATCGAGAGCAGCCGCAACACGAACGTCAGGATCACCGCGGTGCCGCTGGTGAAGGCGTTGAGCACGCCGAAGCGGATGCACAGCACGATCATCGTGGCGCCGACGATCGCGGGCACCGCGTACAGGTCGCGGTCCCAGCGCAGCAGCGAAGGCACCTCGTTGGCCAGCACGTCGCGCAGCACACCGCCGCCGACCGCGGTGGCCAGCCCCAGGGCCGCCGACGCGGTGAGGCCGAGACCGTAGGCGTACGCCTTGACCGTGCCCGTGACGCAGAAGAGCCCGAGGCCGGCCGCGTCGAAGACGTTGACGCCGACCTGGATCCGTTCGACGTGCGGATGCAGGAAGAACACCATGCCGGCGGCGAGGAGCGGGGTGGTGAAGTAGCCGAGGTCCGTGAAGGCCGCGGGCGGGACCGCACCGATGACGATGTCACGGAACAGCCCCCCGCCCAGCGCGGTCGCCTCGGCGAGTACCGCGATGCCGAAGACATCGAAGTTCTTGCGTACGGCGAGCAGTGCGCCGGAGATCGCGAAGACGAAGATTCCGGCGATGTCGAGCGCATGCTGGACGGAGGGCGTGAACAGTTCGTTGAGCACCGGGCAATTGTGCCGGTACTACCCCTTCGGGCCGCCCTCCGACGTATCGGGCGATCCGGTGGCGCCGTCCGGGGCGGGCTCCGCGGCCTCCGCGGCCTCGGGCTTCCCCGTTACGGCGGACTCTGCGGTCTCCGCAGCCTCGGGCTTCCCCGCCACGGCGGACTCCGGCTCCGCCGCCGTGGCGGCGTCCTCCGCCGCCCCGTCCGGCTCCGGCTTCCCCGCCGTGACGATCTCGATCGCCTCGCGCGCCGCCGCCGTCACCGTCTCGCCGGGCACCTGGTCGGGTGCGTTCTCCGGGTGGTGGCAGGCCACCTGGTGTCCGGTCTTCAGCGCGACCAGCGGCGGTTCCTGCGTCTTGCAGACCTCCGTGGCCTTCCAGCACCGGGTGTGGAATCGGCAGCCGCTGGGCGGCGAGATCGGCGACGGCACGTCGCCCTTCAGCAGGATGCGCTCGCTCTTGGCCGAACGGCGCTTCGGGTCCGGGATCGGGACCGCCGAGAGCAGCGCCTTGGTGTACGGGTGCATCGGCGCCTTGTAGAGCGACTCGCGGTCGGCCAGCTCCACGATCTTGCCGAGGTACATCACCGCGATCCGGTCCGAGACGTGCCGGACGACCGACAGGTCATGGGCGATGATCACGTACGTGAGGCCCAGCTCGGTCTGGAGGTCGTCGAGCAGGTTCACGACCTGCGCCTGGATCGAGACGTCCAGCGCCGACACCGGCTCGTCCGCCACGACCAGCTTGGGGTTGAGCGCGAGCGCGCGGGCGATCCCGATGCGCTGGCGCTGGCCGCCGGAGAACTCGTGCGGATAGCGGTTGTAGTGCTCGGGGTTGAGGCCCACGACCTCCAGCAGCCGCTGCACCTCCTTCTTGACGCCGCCCTCGGGCGTGACGCCCTGCAGCTTGAAGGGGGCGCCCACGATCGTGCCGATCGTGTGCCGGGGGTTCAGCGAGGAGTACGGGTCCTGGAAGATCATCTGCATGTCGCGGCGCATCGGGCGCATGGCACCGACGCCGAGGTGCGTGATGTCCCTCCCCTCGAACTCGATCTTCCCCGCGGTGGGTTCGAGCAGCCGGGTGACCAGCCGGCCCATCGTCGACTTTCCGCAGCCGGACTCCCCGACCACGCCCAGGGTCTCGCCCGAGCGCACCTCGAAGTCGATCCCGTCGACGGCCTTCACGGCACCGGCGTTGCGCTGCAGCATCCCCTTCTTGAGAGGGAAGTGCTTCTGCAGCCCCGTCACCTTGAGCAGCACCTCGCGGGAGGCGGCGTCCTCGACCGGCGCGCCGCTCCCGGCAGACCTCTGCGCCGGAACGTCCACGCCCTTGTCCTCGCTCGTCACGGCCTTGTCCTCGCTCACAGCTTGGGCGCAATCTCTTCGGTCCAGATACGCTCCCGCTGCTCCTGCGACATGTGGCAGGCCGCCCAGTGCCGGCTGCCGACCTCCTGCAGCTCGGGCCGAACGGTGCGGGTCACGTCGTCCTTGGGCACATCCGCGTACGGGCAGCGCGGGTTGAAGGCGCAGCCCGAGGGGATGTTGATGAGCGACGGCGGGGACCCCTTGACCGGGATGAGCCGGTCGGTCTGGTCGCGGTCGAGGCGCGGCATCGAGCCCAGCAGACCCCAGGTGTAGGGGTGCCGGGGCTCGTAGAACACCTTCTCGGCCGGTCCGCGCTCGACGCAGCGCCCGCCGTACATCACCAGGAGGTCGTCGGCGAGCTCGGCCACGACGCCCAGGTCGTGGGTGATGATGATGACCGCGGAGCCGAACTCCTTCTGCAGATCCCTGATCAGGTCGAGGATCTGCGCCTGGACGGTCACGTCCAGCGCGGTCGTCGGTTCGTCGGCGATCAGCAGCTCGGGGTTGTTGACCAGCGACATGGCGATCATCGCGCGCTGGCGCATCCCGCCGGAGAACTCGTGCGGGTAGCTGTCGACCCGCTTGTCGGGCTGCGGGATGCCGACCCGGTCGAGCATCTCGATCGCACGCCTGCGGGCGGTCTTCTTGTCCACGTCGTGGTGGACCCGGTACGCCTCCACGATCTGCTTGCCGATCGTGTAGTACGGGTGCAGCGCGGACAGCGGGTCCTGGAAGATCATGGCCATGTCCCGGCCGCGCAGCTTGCGCACCTCGTCCGGGTCCGCGGACAGCAGTTCCTTGCCGTCCAGCCAGATCTCGCCGGAGACCTGCGCCTTGCGCTTTCCGTACTGGCCCGCGGTGTGCAGGCCCATGATGCCCAGCGACGTGACGGACTTGCCGGAGCCGGACTCGCCGACGATGCCGAGGGTCTTGCCCTTCTCCAGCTGGAAGTTGAGCCCGTCGACGGACTTGACCAGGCCGTCGTCGGTCGGGAAGTGCACCTTGAGGTCGCGTACTTCGAGGAAGGCGGTGGGAGCGGGCGAGCCGGCCGGGGCGGGTTCGCCCAGCGCGGCACCACTCTTGTGCAGTTCGGTCATCCCAGCCTCACTCGCGGGTCGATGACGGCGTACAGAATGTCGACGACGAGGTTGGCGACGGCGATCGCGAGAGCCGCGAACAGGGTGACGCCGAGAATCACCGGCAGGTCCTTGTTACTGATGGCCTGGACCGCCGCGAGCCCGAGCCCCGGCAGGTTGAACGTGGACTCGGTGAGGACGGCGCCACCGAGGAGCACGCCGATGTCGAGGCCGAAGACGGTGAGGATCGGGGTCATCGCGGAACGCAGAGCGTGCCGGGTGATGACGGTGCCCTCGCCCAGACCCTTGGCGCGGGCGGTACGGATGTAGTCCTCGCCGAGCACTTCGAGCATGGTGGCTCTGGTGAGCCGGGCATACATCGCGGCGTTCAGGAAGGCGAGCACGATCCACGGCAGGATCAGTGTCTGGAACCAGGTGCCGATGCCGTCGTCCGTGGAGAGGTTGTCGGCGATGTGCACCCAGCCGAGGTTGTGCACGAAGAGGCCCATCGCGACCATGCCGGTGAAGAAGATCGGCAGGGAGACGCCGCCGAGGGCGGTGGTCATCGCGGCACGGTCCCAGATGCTGCCGCGCCGCAGCGCGGACACGACACCGGTGGCGACCCCGCCGAGGAGCCACAGGACGCAGGCACCGGCGGCGAGCGCACCGGTGACGGGCAGGGCGTCCTTGAGGGTGGTCCAGACCGGAACCTCCGTGCGGAAGGAGTACCCGAAGCAGGGTGCGGCGCAGTGGGTGACGTCGTCACCGTTGGCGTAGTCGCGCCCCAGCGGGATGCCCTTGACGAAGTCCCAGAACTGGACGAGAAGGGGGTCGTCGAGACCCAGTTTGATCCGGATGCCCGCGAGCTGCTCGGCACCGGAAGCCTTGCCGGCGAAGAGGACTGCGACGTCCTGACCCGCCCACTTGGGCAGCATGAAGAAGATGGTGAAGGTCGCGAGCAGTACGACGAGCACCATGATGACTACGGCGAACAGGCGCCGGATGAGATAAGCAAGCACTGTGCGCGGCCCGGCGGTGGCCGCGAACCCCTTGTGGGGGGCTCCCGGCCACCGCCACGGCCATCACCTGCCCTTCGGACTGGCGGGTTTCGGCGGCGGTGGGGCAGTCAACGGGGTTGACTGCGAATGCTGTTGACTACAGCGGCTACTTGACGACGCCGAGCGAGACGTAGTCGTAACGGCCGTTGTAGGCGTCGGACATGTAGGCGTTGGTCAGCCGCTTGCCGCGCCAGGTGATGTTCTTCTCGTAGATGAAGGGCATCCAGTCGGCCTGGTCGAGGATCCGCTTGTCGAGCTGCTTGTAGATCTCGCCGGCCTTGTCCGCGTCGGTCTCCGCGATCGCGTTGTCGAAGAGCTTGTCGATCTGCGGGTCCTTGAGCTGCGACTCGTTGTAGTTACCGGTCTCCGACAGGAACCGGCTGTCCCACAGCGGCTGACCGAAGCCCTGGCCGGAGGGGAAGTCCGGGCCCCAGCCGCTCATCGTCATGCCGTAGCCGCGCTTCTTCACGACGGACGGCGAGCCGGTGATGCTGGAGGCCTCGGCGCCGTCGATCGGGTCGACCTCGATCTTGATGCCGACCTTGCCGAGCTGCGCCTGCAGCGCCTCGGCGACATCGACCTCGCCCGGGTTGTTGTTACGGGCGGTGAGCTTGGTGGAGAAGCCGTTCGGCTGGCCGCACTGCTTCAGCTCGTCCTTGGCCTTGGCCTCGTCCGGCTTGCCCTTGCGGGCGAGGACACCGTACGGGTCGTAGTCGCTGTGGCCCTTGATGGAGGCCGGCAGGGTGCTGTTGGCGATCGCGCCACCGGCGATCTCGCCACCGCGGGTCTGCTGCAGGGCAGCGAAGTCCGTGGCGTAGAAGACGGCCTTGCGGCAGTGCACGTCGTCCAGCGGCTTCGCCGTGTGGACGAGCGCGACGTAGCGGACGAAGGACGTCTGCATGTTGTCGACGCTGTCCTTGTGGTCCTGGACGGCGGTGACGCGGCCGGACTGGGTCATGCCGGTGCCGTTGAGGTCGACGTCGTAGTCGCCCTCCATCAGCTTCTTGTCGTTCTCCTCCAGGTTGGCGGAGATCGTGACGGTGACCTTGTCCGGGAGCGCGGCGCGGATCGGGTCCGAGGACTTGTCCCACTTGTCGTTGCGCACGAGAACGATGCTCTTGCCCGGCTTGTACGTCTCGAACTTGTACGGGCCCGAGGAGAACGGCCGCTGGGTGTACTTCGCCTTGGTGTCCTGCGACGCCTTCACGGGCGAGCCGGACGGCATGGCGAGGAACTGCTCGAAGTCACCGTTGGGCTTGGGCAGCTTGAAGATGATGGTGCTGTCGTCGGGCGTCTCGATCGCCTTCAGACCGAGCTTGTCCGGGGACGAGTCCTTGTACGGGCCCTTGTACTCGTGCTTGGGGTCCAGCGTCTGCATCAGATACTGCGGGCCACCGGTGATGGTGTCCGTCGCCCAGATGCGCTCGATGCCGTACTTGACGTCCTTGGAGGTCAGCTTGGAGCCGTCCTCCCAGGTGAGGCCGGACCGCAGCTTGTACGTGTAGGTCTTGCCGCCGTCCGTGATCTCACCGGGGCCGGTGGCGAGGTCGCCGACCAGCTTGGTGGACGCGGCGCCGGGCTTGGTGTCGTACGTGACCAGCTGGCGGGTGTAGAAGCGCATGAAGTCCCACGCCATGCCGTAGTAGGCACGCTGGGGGTCGGCGGAGTCGAGGTCCTGCTTCCCGACCATCTTCAGCGTTCCACCCTTCTTGGTGGACGCGTTGGCGACCTTGTTGAACGCCGCGTTGAAGCCGGCGCCCTTCGCCTTGCTGTCGCCGCTGCCGCCGTCGTCGCCGCCGCCGCACGCCGTGGTGGTCATCAGCGCCGCGACCACGAGGGCCGCACCAGCGGTGAGCCGTCGTTTCGAGGTAACTGTGGACATTTTCTCGTAACCTCCGAGATCGCGGTCCCAGGCCATTGCTTGCCGGAGAACCATGGGAAGAGCCACCTGACAGTGCGGCAGGGGCAAGTCGTGGGCTATCGGGTCCCCTTGGGGTCCAGGGCGTCGCGCAGCCCGTCCCCGAAGAGGTTGAAGGCCAGAACGGTGATGAAGATCGTCACGCCGGGGAAGACCATGAACATCGGGTCGTGCTCGTACGTCTCCAGGGCGTCCCGCAGCATGCCGCCCCAGGAGGCCGTGGGCGGCCGGACACCGGCGCCGAGGAAGCTGAGGGCCGCTTCGGTGAGGATGTTGGTGGGGATCATGAGCGTCGCGTAGACGGTGATCGGCGCCACCAGGTTCGGCAGCAGCTCGCGGAAGAGGATGTGGCCGCGCCCGCCGCCGAGACTGCGCGCCGCCTCCACGTATTCGCGCTCACGCAGCGAAAGCGTCTGCCCCCGGACGATGCGTCCCACGTACGGCCAGCCGAAGAAGCCGATGACGGCGACGAGTACGGCGATGCGCACCCCGCTGCCGGTGAGGCCGAGCAGGTCGTCGGGGAGGACGGAGACGAGGGAGATGATGAAGAGGAGCTGCGGGAAGGAGAGCAGCACGTCCATGATCCGGCTGATCACCGCGTCGATCCAGCCGCCGAAGTAGCCGGCGACGATCCCGAAGAGCGTGCCGAGGGCCACCGCGACCAGGGCCGCCAGGAAGGCCACGAGGAGCGAGATCCGGGCGCCGTAGATGATCCGGCTGAAGATGTCGCGCCCCTTGTTCGGCTCGACGCCGAAGAGGAAGTCGCTGCTGACGCCGCCGAGGCTCCCCTGGGGGAGGTTGGTCAGCGGGTCGAGCGTCTCCTGATGGAAGTCGTTCGGCGGATGGCCGAGCAGGCCCACGATCAGCGGCGCCAGGATGGCCACCACGATCAGGACGAGGACAACGATGCCACCCGTCAGAGCAACCTTGTCCTGCTTGAGGCGGTTCCAGGCGATCTGCTTGAGGGAGCGCCCCTCGACCTTCTTCGTCCCGGAGTCGACTGCGGGACCGCCGGTCGCGATCGGGTCCGCTTCCGTGGTCGGCTCGTGCAGTGGTGCCGTCATCGTGGCAAGGACCCCTCTCAACCGGCGGTGGCCGGGCCGAACTGGCCGCTGTGGCGGCGCGATCAGTCAGTCGTACGCAGAGGCGGCAAGACGCCCTTGCTGCGGGAGTCTTCATTGCCGTCGCGACAGGTAGCCATAGCGACAGACGAATGGATGCCTAACCGTGATGCGGTCAGGGGTGTTCCGTTATCCGGACGGATGTGAACGCCCCTCGAACACGGGTCAGTTGAGGTGGAAGAGGGGCACGCGCGCAGATTCTTGCCGCTTTCACCACCAGACCTACCCAGCGCGGAAATCCCGGACATGGAGGGCGGGATGCACCGGAAGGCCGTGAACACGCGCCCGCATTTCGGGAGTTGGCCCTCTATGGATATGTCCCGGAAATCAGGAACGTACACCTGCATTCCGGGCACACCGGGCTCACGCGGTCGCGTTAGCTCACGCGTCAGTGCGCGCGCCTGGGACGGCGTGCGCTCAGTACGCGCCCTGCGGCGGCGGATAGCCGTAGCCCGCCATCGGGGCCGCCGGGGCATGGGCCTCGCGGTCGTAGAACGGACGGGTGTTGGCGCGCAGCCACATCGCGACCGGGTCGTACTCGTCGGACATCGCGACGGTGGAGACGGGCAGCCCGTCCGGCACCGCGCCGATCGACTGCTGCATCATCGCGCGCACGGCGTCGACCGAGGTCTGGCTCGTGTCGTAGAGGTCGAGGCCGACGGCGAGATAGGGGACACCGAGCGCGGGCTGCACCCAGGCGCGGCGCAGCGAGCGGATCGCGGGGGTGTGGTGGGCGTTCTGCGTGAGCAGGGCGTAGAACTGCGGGATCTCGATGGCCGGCTCGGTGAGCCGGAGGGGCCCCGCGGGCATCCGGTCGAGGCCGGTGGCGATCCGGCGCAGATCCAGCCAGGGGATGCCGACGCCGCCGCCCGGGGCGTGCGGGTTGAGCCAGATGCCCCAGCGGTCGGGGAAGAGGGCGCGGGCGATGTCGCGGCCGCCGACCAGTTCATGGGCCCGGTTCCAGCCACTGGCCGAGAGCTCCTGGGCGGAGGTCACACAGGGGGCGTAGCCGAGGCCGTCGATCTCCATGTTTCCGTACTGGGCGTCGGGCGCGCCCGCCTGTCCGTGCCAGAGGAGCATCCAGATCCGGCCGTTCGCGAGGGCCTGCAGCAGCGCCTCGTACGCGTCGTAGCGTCCGGGCGTCACTTGGCGCAGCATGTGCTCGACCTGCCCGGCCGCCGCGGTGCCTGACGCACTCACCTGGTCCCGCCCCTCTTCGATCCACTGTGTCGGCCCGCCGCTCCCGGGCACACGGGTGCGGCATGGTGCCGAGGCACCAGCCATCAAACCAGCTTATGCGCCGGTCCTGACACCGACTTGACGCCATCGGCCGACGTGGCGCTCGGCTCCGGGGCCGTCGACGTGCTACGGGGTCTCGCGCCGGTAGAACGGCCGGACCTTCTCCCGCATCCAGTCACCGACCGGGTCCTGTGCCACATCGAGCAGGACCAGGTTGACCGGCCAGGGCACCTCGACGCGGCCCAGCGCGCGGCCGAGGGCGTCCATCGGGGCATTGCGTCCGGCGCCCTCCCAGGTGGAGAAATCGACCCCTATGAAGAGGACGGGCTCGCCGCCCTCGATGCTGGCCAGCGCCCTGCGGGCGGTGAGCACGACGCCGCTCTCCTCGAATTCGCCGGCCGCCGCGGCGAGGAAGTCGACGGGCTCCTCCTGCCAGGACGGTTCGAACAGCCGGACCCGGCCGCCGCCGGCCGGCCCGTCCAGCGGGGTGCGTCCGGCGCGGCAGAGCTCGGCCACGGCGGGCGGCGGCAGCGGCATTCCGACGGCACCGCCCGGATTCACCGCGATACCGAGCTGCGGGGGCAGGCCGCGGGCGAAGTCGCGGGCGGGCGCGACGGTGAAGGACATACGGGTGCCGACGCAGGCATGGAACTGCTGTTCGGAGCTGAACACGGGAACGTACGCGGCGCCGTCGATCTCCAGAGTCGGCAGGTCCAGGTCCAGGGAGTCGGGTCCGCCGCCGTTGGGCAGGGGCACCCAGACCTGGCTGCGCCCGAGCACCTCGACGAGCCGTCCGCCCGCCTCCGGGCTGCCCACCGAGGCCATCAGCACCTCTTCGAGCTCATTGGCCGGCCATCCGCTCTGCGGATGGGATTGGACCTGCGCCGGAATGTCCACTGCTTCCCCTTCTTGCCCGAGCCTTCCGGCAGAAGATTAACGTCCGGCGGCCCGCCCCTTCGGTGCCGTGGCGAACGTGATCCGGCCCAGCACCCCTGCCGCCTCGCGGTCCAGCAGCACCGCCGAGGCGCAGCCGGGCGGCAGCAGGCCGGTCTCGGCGCCCCGCAGCAGCTTCCCCACCGCCCTGCGATGCCGGGCGAACGCGTATCCGGAGACACCCCGCCCGCGCTCCCGCTGGCCCTCCCTCGCCGTCCGCGGTGTGACGTCGAGCAGGACGAGGTGGAGGACGCGGCCCCGGCGCCGGGCGTCACGGGCCAGCCAGCCGCGCACCCACGCCTGGGTTCCGCAGTCGTGGACGACGACGGACTCGCCGGAGCGCAGCGCCCGCCACAGTCCCCGGTAGTGGGCGGCGCGGACCAGCGGACGGTAGAGGGCGTACGGGAGTAAGCGAGGCATCCGCCGGGCCCAGCGGTCCCGGGTGTCCTGGGAGTCGATGGCGCGGGCCGTCGTCACCGTCCGCCGGATGAGCGTCGATTTGCCGCTGCCGGGCAGCCCGGAGACCACCACCACGTCGCCCGCCGCGAAGCGCAGGCTGCGCGGGCCGCGCCCGGCCCGCGCCCGCAGGTCCCGTACGACGGGCGGGCGCGGGCCGCGCGTCTCCCCGGCCGGGACCCCCGGCTGTGCGGGCATCGCGTCGTGCGCGACTCCCACGGTTGTCGCGTACCGCTGCAACGTCATCACCCTCCCCCTGTCGGGTCACCCGCCTATGCCCATGAAGTGTAAAGAAAAGGTAATGCGACACAACCGTCCACGCCGTCGATTCCGGAGGGGGACCGGGGCCCCACTCCGGCGGGATGCGTGCGATGATGGCCCGGCCAACTGCATAAAGGCCGCTTGAATCCGCGCGGGAGAGTTCCGGTCACTGCATGTGCCGGGCGCCGAAGGAGCAAGTTCCTCCCTTGAATCTCTCAGGCCCCGTACCGCGTGGATGAGGCAGATCTGAAAAGCGGGCCGCTCCGCGGCTCCACCCAAGGTGCAAGCCGAACCCCTCAAGGGGCTCTCGGCGAACCTCTCAGGTTCCGATGACAGATGGGGAGGGATTGTCCTCGTCGTCATGCCCCGGGAGCCACATCCATGAGCACCGCCCCCCGTCTCACCGCCCTCGATGCCCTGCACCGTTCGCTGGGCGCGACCATGACCGACTTCGCGGGCTGGGACATGCCTCTGCGGTACGCCAGCGAGCGCGACGAGCACAACGCGGTGCGCACCAGGGCCGGTCTCTTCGACCTGTCCCACATGGGCGAGATCACCGTCACCGGCCCCGAGGCCGCGGCCTTCCTGAACTTCGCGCTGGTCGGCAACATCGGCACCGTCGCCGTGGGCCGCGCCCGCTACACGATGATCTGCGCCGAGGACGGCGGCATCCTGGACGACCTGATCGTCTACCGGCTGGGCGAGACCGAGTACATGGTCGTCGCCAACGCGGGCAACGCCCAGATCGTGCTGGACGCGCTGACCGCGCGGGCCGACGGCTTCGACGCCGAGGTCCGCGACGACCGCGACGCGTACGCGCTGCTCGCCGTCCAGGGCCCGGAGTCCCCCGCCATCCTGGCCTCGGTCACCGACGCCGATCTGGACGGCCTGAAGTACTACGCCGGTCTGCCCGGCACGGTCGCCGGTGTCCCCGCGCTGATCGCCCGTACCGGCTACACCGGCGAGGACGGCTTCGAGCTGTTCGTCGCCCCCGAGCACGCCGAGCAGCTGTGGAAGGCCCTCACCGAGGCCGGCGCCTCCCGCGGGCTGATCCCGTGCGGGCTCTCCTGCCGCGACACGCTGCGCCTGGAGGCGGGCATGCCGCTCTACGGGCACGAGCTGACCACCGGGCTGACTCCCTTCGACGCCGGCCTCGGCCGGGTCGTGAAGTTCGAGAAGGAGGGCGACTTCGTCGGCCGCGAGGCCCTGAAGGCCGCCGCCGAGCGCGCCGAGACCGCCCCGCCCCGCAAGCTGGTCGGGCTGATCGCCGAGGGCCGCCGGGTGCCGCGCGCCGGTTTCTCCGTGGTCGCCGGCGGCGAGATCATCGGCGAGGTCACCTCGGGGGCCCCGTCGCCCACCCTGGGCAAGCCGATCGCCATCGCGTACGTGGACGCCACGCACGCCACGCCCGGCACCACGGGCGTCGGAGTGGATATCCGGGGCAGCCACGAGCCGTACGAGGTCGTGGCGCTGCCGTTCTACAAGCGTCAGAAGTGACGTCCGCGCACCTCGGAAGTGACGCATTCCCGTCTCACACCGTAAGACCACCGTTCATCAGCACTCCCACGCGTACAGGAGAATTCAGGTCATGAGCAACCCCCAGCAGCTGCGTTACAGCAAGGAGCACGAGTGGCTGTCGGCCGTCGAGGACGGTGTGGCGACGATCGGCATCACGGAGTTCGCCGCCAACGCGCTCGGCGATGTCGTCTACGCCCAGCTCCCCGAGGTCGGTGACACGGTGACCGCGGGCGAGACCTGCGGCGAGCTGGAGTCGACCAAGTCGGTGAGCGACCTGTACTCGCCGGTGACCGGTGAGGTCACCGCCGCGAACCAGGACGTCGTGGACGACCCGTCGCTGGTGAACTCCGCTCCTTTCGAGGGCGGCTGGCTGTTCAAGGTACGTGTGGCGGAGGAGCCGAAGGACCTGCTCTCCGCCGACGAGTACTCCGAGTTCTCCGGCAACTGAGACCCCAAGGGACCACCTGATGTCGCTTCTCAACTCCTCCCTCCACGAGCTGGACCCGGACGTCGCCGCCGCTGTCGACGCCGAGCTCCACCGTCAGCAGTCCACCCTCGAAATGATCGCCTCGGAGAACTTCGCTCCGGTCGCGGTCATGGAGGCCCAGGGCTCCGTTCTCACCAACAAGTACGCCGAGGGCTACCCCGGCCGCCGCTACTACGGCGGCTGTGAGCACGTCGACGTCGTCGAGCAGATCGCCATCGACCGCATCAAGGCGCTGTTCGGCGCCGAGGCCGCGAACGTCCAGCCGCACTCCGGTGCGCAGGCCAACGCCGCCGCGATGTTCGCGCTGCTGAAGCCGGGCGACACGATCATGGGCCTGAACCTGGCCCACGGCGGTCACCTGACGCACGGCATGAAGATCAACTTCTCCGGCAAGCTCTACAACGTGGTCCCGTACCACGTCGACGAGACCGGCGTCGTGGACATGGCCGAGGTCGAGCGGCTGGCCAAGGAGTCCAAGCCGAAGCTGATCGTCGCCGGCTGGTCCGCGTACCCCCGTCAGCTGGACTTCGCCGCCTTCCGCCGCATCGCGGACGAGGTCGGCGCGTACCTGATGGTCGACATGGCGCACTTCGCCGGCCTGGTGGCCGCGGGTCTGCACCCCAACCCGGTGCCGCACGCCCACGTCGTCACGACCACCACGCACAAGACCCTCGGCGGTCCGCGCGGTGGCGTCATCCTGTCGACGCAGGAGCTCGCCAAGAAGATCAACTCGGCGGTCTTCCCGGGCCAGCAGGGCGGTCCGCTGGAGCACGTGATCGCGGCCAAGGCGGTCTCGTTCAAGGTCGCGGCGACCGAGGAGTTCAAGGAGCGCCAGCAGCGCACCCTGGACGGCGCCCGCATCCTCGCCGAGCGGCTGGTCCAGCCGGACGTCACCGAGGTCGGCGTCTCCGTGCTGTCCGGCGGTACGGACGTCCACCTGGTCCTCGTCGACCTGCGCAACTCCGAGCTGGACGGCCAGCAGGCCGAGGACCGGCTGCACGAGCTGGGCATCACGGTCAACCGCAACGCCATCCCGAACGACCCGCGTCCGCCGATGGTCACCTCGGGTCTGCGGATCGGTACGCCGGCCCTGGCCACCCGCGGTTTCCAGGCCGAGGACTTCACCGAGGTCGCGGAGATCATCGCCTCCGCGCTCAAGCCGTCCTACGACGCGGACAGCCTGAAGGCCCGCGTCGTCGCGCTGGCCGAGAAGTTCCCGCTGTACCCCGGTCTGAAGTAGTCCGGGACGCGGCTCGTCCCGAGTAATACGGGACACAGTTCGTCACCTTTCGGGCGGGGCACCACGCACACTGGTCAGTGAGCGCGGTGCCCCATCCCTTGTCCCCGCTGCTCTTCGGGCCGACCGGTCCGTACCGCACCACCCGGCAGACAACGGCGTCTACCAACCCCTTAGGAGTCACCCGTGGCCATCTCGGTCTTCGACCTGTTCTCGATCGGTATCGGCCCGTCCAGCTCCCATACGGTCGGCCCGATGCGCGCCGCCCTCATGTTCGCGCGTCGGCTGAAGAACGAGGGCCTCATCGCCCACACCGTCTCCATACGCGCCGAGCTGTACGGCTCGCTCGGTGCGACCGGTCACGGCCACGGCACCCCCAAGGCCGTCCTGCTCGGGCTGGAGGGCGAGTCGCCCCGTACCGTCGACGTGGAGTCCGCCGACGACCGGGTGGAGCGGATCCGTACCACCGGCCGGATCAATCTCCTCGGCATGCACGAGATCGACTTCGACGCCGACGAGCAGCTGGTCCTGCACCGCCGCAAGGCCCTGCCGTACCACGCCAACGGCATGACGATCTTCGCCTTCGACCACGAGGGCGCCCCTCTCCTGGAGAAGACCTACTATTCCGTCGGCGGCGGCTTCGTCGTCGACGAGGACGCGGTGGGCGAGGACCGGATCGTTCTCGACGACACCGTGCTGAAGCACCCCTTCCGTACCGGCGACGAACTGCTGCGGCTCTCCAAGGACACCGGTCTGTCCATCTCCTCGCTGATGCTGGAGAACGAGAAGGCCTGGCGCACCGAGAACGAGATCCGCTCAGGTCTGCTGGACATCTGGCGCGTCATGCAGGCCTGCGTCGCGCGCGGCATGTCCCGCGAGGGCATCCTGCCCGGCGGTCTCAAGGTCCGCCGCCGCGCCGCGAACACAGCACGTCAGCTGCGTGCCGAGGGAGACCCGCAGACCCTCGCGATGGAGTGGATCACCCTCTACGCGATGGCGGTCAACGAGGAGAACGCGGCGGGCGGACGCGTCGTCACCGCACCCACCAACGGCGCCGCGGGCATCATCCCGGCCGTGCTGCACTACTACATGAACTTCGCGGCGGGCGGCGCCACCGAGGCGGAGAAGGAGGACGGCGTCGTCCGCTTCCTCCTGGCCGCCGGAGCCATCGGCATGCTCTTCAAGGAGAACGCCTCCATCTCCGGTGCCGAGGTCGGCTGCCAGGGCGAGGTCGGCTCCGCCTGCTCCATGGCCGCGGGCGCCCTCGCCGAGGTCCTCGGCGGCACCCCCGAGCAGGTCGAGAACGCCGCCGAGATCGGCATGGAACACAACCTCGGCCTGACCTGCGACCCGGTCGGCGGCCTCGTCCAGATCCCGTGCATCGAGCGCAACGGCATGGCCGCGGTCAAGGCCGTCACGGCGGCGAAGATGGCGCTGCGCGGCGACGGCAGCCACAAGGTCTCCCTGGACAAGGTCATCAAGACCATGAAGGAGACGGGCGCGGACATGAGCGTGAAGTACAAGGAGACGGCCCGGGGCGGGCTCGCGGTGAACATCATCGAGTGCTGAGGCCGGAGCCCTTGATCAGGGGTTGCCTCCTCTGATCAGGGGTTTCCTCGTCCTTCGGCCACCGCTTCCCCTCGGTGTCGCTCACAGGTAGAGCTGTCGCCTGCAGGTACGGCAGTGGATCTTGCCCTCGCGCTTCTCGGTCTGCCGGTGCTCGCACGTCACAGCCTTGGCCGTAACCCCGTTCCCGTTCCTGGTCTCCGTCCCCGCCGTCGCGTCCCTGGCGTACGACTGGACGCGCACCATGTGGTCGAGTTCCGCGACGCACGGGCCGCACGCGTACAGGTCGCCCGTCGCGCCGGGCGTGTGCACGGAGCCGACCCACAGCACGCGCACGCCCTCGCGTCGGCAGTACAGCCAGCAGTTCCCCGTCACCCACGCGTTGCCGTCGTCCGTCCGCGCGGCCGGCGGCCACGCATCGCGCCACGGACGTGCGACGGCCGGAGCGAAGCTCACCCCGCGCCTCCGCCCGCCCGCACCGGCTCAGTCGTCCCGCCCGGCTCGGTCATCTCACCCCGATCAGCCGACTCAGGCGTCTCACCCAGCTCGGCCGGCTCAGGCGTCTCACCCAGCTCGGCCGTCGGCCGCATGACCGCGTAGTCGTGAAAGTTCCGGCGGTAGCGCCGGTGTCCGGTCTCCTGCGTGTACCTGCGCTGCCACTCCTCGACCGGCACCGGATGGATGTACGTACCGGACCGCGCGCCGCACTCGGTTTCGTCGCCGGACACGCAGCGGACCTCGTACTCCGGCTCCGCCGTCGCGTCCTGCTCGATGGTGAACGGTACGTAGCGGAAGACGCGCCGGGTCACCGCGCCGCTCCCTTCTCGATGACCGCCGCCAGCGCGCAGGCCACGGGCGCGGAGCACTCACCGAGGGTCACCAAGGCATATCCGGATGCGTCGGTGCGCGGCACGGGACGGACGTCCAGCGAGGGAAGCTGGATGCCTGCCCGCCGGAGCGCCGCTCCGAGCACGTCGCGCGCTTCCTCGGCTTCGTTGATCTTCCTGACCGCTCGCCGCTGCGTCGTCATGAGTTCCGCTCCGTTCGTCCAACACCTGTGTGTAGTGCGAGGGCTTCGACTACTGTGCGTGTTCCGGGCACTACGAGAATGGACCCGGAACGGGGAACGGACACCACCGGCGGGCTGTACTTCCCGGCCGTACGACGGTAGTTCCACACCTTCCACGGAGGAGTACGTCATGCCGCCGAGACGGGTGGTCACGGGTCGGAGCCAGCAACCACGTCAGCGGTTCGTCGAGGAGTTGCGGTTGCTCCGCTCGCAGCGCGGCCACAGCCTGCGCAAGCTCGGCGAAGTCCTTGGCTGGGATTGGTCGTTGTTCGGCAAGATGGAGAGCGGAGAGACACTCGGCGGTCCGGAGGTCGTACAGGCGCTCGATCAGCATTACGGGACGCCCGGCCTCCTCCTCACACTGTGGGAACTCGCGGTCGGCGACCCGACCCAGTTCCGGGAGCAGTACCGCCGGTACATGACCCTGGAGGCCGAGGCGGTGAGCCTGTGGCACTACGCCGCGAGCGCTCCGCCGGGCCTGCTCCAGACGTGGGGGTACGCGCGCGAGGCGCTCGCGGCGGGCGGCACCCAGGGTGAGGAACTGACCCAGCAGGTAGAAGCGCGCATAGGGCGGCGCAAGCTGCTGGAGGGGGATGACGCACCGCCGTTCCGGGTCATCCTCTCCGAGGCGGTGCTGCGTACGCAGCTGTGCGACGCCCAGGCCTGGCGGGAGCAGGTGGAGTATCTGGCCGAGGCGTCGGGCCGCCCGAACATCACTCTCCATGTGCTGCCGTTCAGCGCCGGTCCTCACGGCCTGATGAACACCGCCGTGAAGTTCCTGCGGCTGTCGGACGGCCGTACGGTGGCCTACACCGAGAACGACGTACGCGGTGAACTGATCGAGGAAACCGACAGGGTCGAGCGTGTGCAGCGCAGATATGATGCGGTGCGTGACCTGGCGCTGCCCCCGGTCAAGTCTCGGAAGTTCATCCTGCGGATGTTGGAGGAAGTGCCGTGCGAGCCATCGACCTGAGCAACGTGACGTGGCGCAAGAGCAGCTACAGCAACACGGACGGCGGCGACTGCGTCGAGGTCTCCGACGACTTCCTGAGCGCCGCCACCTGGCGCACGTCCAGCTACAGCAACACGGACGGCGGCAACTGCATCGAGGTGGCCGACGGCTTCCCCGCCGTCGTGCCCGTACGTGACAGCAAGAACCCGGGCGGCCCCGCGCTCGTCTTCGAGTCGGCCGCCTGGTCATCGTTCGTGACCGCCGCCAAGGGCGGGGAGTTCACCGCCTGAGCCACGCGACAGCCTTCGAACGACCGGCCCTCGCCCAGCGGCGGGGGCCGTTGTCGCCAAATACGTCGATGCGAATCTCTGAGCAGCCGGCCCCACCGGCCTCGTCCAGCCGGCCCCGCTCTCCGACGACGAAGAGGCTCACCGGATCCTGATGACCCACCGGGTCCGCAGGCGGTCAGCCCGCCCCTCACGATCGTGTGCACGGAGCGAAGAGCGGCCGGAGCTCCTCGGGAGCCCTGTCGCGCAGGGCAGGTCTCCCGCCCTTCGCGACCGGTGACAAGTGCTTCACGTTCGCACCCCATTGCCCCTCATTGCCCGCGCCGGTTCTTCGACGGCTGTGTCACAGCCTGTCCACAGCCGTGAGGTACTCGATTGCTTCGGTGCCGCCGGAGTTGATAGGGATGTGGGGCACATTTGTTTGCTCAGGTTCGGCGGGGGGACTGGATGAAGTTCGACATGGGGGCCCAGGTTCTGACGACTCTGTCGTCGAAGTCGCGTGGGTCGAGTACTGATCTGGGGACGTTGATTCGTCAGTTGGTGCAGGCGGCGGCGCCGTTGGAGGGGAAGTTC
>NZ_JBEYTM010000061.1:0-48180 GCF_040643055.1 Streptomyces sp. NPDC047515 | reverse complement strand
CGATTAGGCGTAGGAACCTCGATCTTCTCACCGGCAAAGTGCACCTGTCGCTGTATCAGCTGTCGCATACCCCGCACTACCTGCGGATTCGGGTCAGAGGGACACATCGGTGCCGCGTTCGCGCAGTTGGAGTGCCCGTAGTACGGCCTCGGTCGAAAACCGGCTTTCCGAATCGACCAGTTGTGCACCGAAGATCGTCTCCAGATTGCGTATCCGGTACCGGACGGTTTGAGGATGCACATCCAGCAGCTCGCCCATGTGGGCCGCGGTCCCCCTGGTTTCGAGCCAGACGCGGAGCGTTTCGATCAGCCGCTCGCGCCGGTTGGTGCTGATTCCCGCGATCGGAGCCAGTTCGCGCCGGGCGAGTTGATCGAGGAGGGCCGTGTCGGAGAGGAGCCATAGCGTGATGAGGTGGTCCTCGCACCGTACGAGCGGCGCGTCCGCGATGATCCCGGCGTCGACGAGTTCGAGGACCCGGCGGGCCCAGCGGATCGAGTCCGAGGCGAGTGCCGTGGGGACGGTCAGTCCGATGGCTGCCCGGGTGCCGAGGAGGGCGCGCTCAAGCATCTGTCTTCGCGCCTCGTCGAGCGATCCCGGGATGAGTAAGTGGGGCTGTGGATCACTGAGGTCGAGCAGGACGTCGCGGTCCAGGCCGGCCCGGTCGAGCCCGGCCGGGGCTCTGGCGGCGACCAGGGTCACCTGTTCCGGCAGCGTCCAGCCGGTCTGCTCGCAGAGTTCGGCGATGGCGGTCCGGGGCACCGGCCGTCCGGCGAGGACCAGATGCAGCAGACGGCGGCGCATGGCCTCGCTCTGCTCGCCGGACTGCGACTGCACCTCCAGGAAACCCTCACGGGAGAGCGACTCCAGTTCGTCGATGTACGCGAACAGCGCGTCGGCGAAACTGAGCATCAGGGTGGGGGAGAAGCTGTAGGTCCGGCCGACCTTCTTGGCTCGGCGCAGCGCCACCCGGGCGCCGAGCCGGTAGGCCCCCTGCAGCGTCTCCATGCTGCGGCCCTCATACGCCTCGAACCGCCCGAAACGACGGCACATGTCGTCGCGGAGGGTGGTGGAGGTGGATGGTTCGGCAACCAGATCGACGAATGACGCGAGGCTCTGTTCCACGCCGACACGAATGGCCTGACCGTTCGGGCCGTTGAGCAGACGTGCGTATTCCGGATAGGCCCGGGTGACCTCGACGCCGATTTCCTTGATCAGGCTCGGCAGTTCGGGCCGCATGATTGCGGCGAATTCCTGGGGGAGCGGGCCCAGGGGGTCTCCGGTGTCCGACGGCTGTACTAGCTCTGGCATGACTGTCCCCTTGCTCTCCGGCGCCCGGTGGGGGTGAGGCGGTGGGGGGAAAGCGCTCCCATCAACCGGCAGGTGCGTACCAAGTTCGCGATGAAGATAGACCAAGTCAGCTGCTGTGCCCACTACTTGTACAAGATCGGAGTGCAAGGGGCACGTATTTCGGTCGCGTTGTGGGGCTTCCGTGCAGGTGGGACGGCAATGCTCACTTCCGGACAACGTATTTCGGCCGCTTGTTTCTCGACGACAAAAAAACCGGCGTCGGTGAAGCGGTGCGCCGGGTGGCAGGAGCGGGGCGGTCGACGACGTCCTGCCGTGCGCAGGCCGCTCCGCAGCGGCCTCCCGGACGCGGTCGCGCCCGCGTGACGGCCGCGGGTGGTCCGGATCGGCCGGAATCTCACCGTGCGCAGTGGCGCCTTCATCACGTCCGAGGGCCCGCCGCCGGCCTTGCCTCCCTCGCGCGGGAGAGGTCCCGCACCCCGCGAGCCCATCCGTCGCGTCTTCACATACGCATCCGTTGACAAGCCTTCAGGCTCCGTCTGCTCATTTCTGGATCAAAAATCGGCTATCGCAAAAGATCTTAACCGGCAGGATTGTGTCGCCGTGTTTCCCGCAAGTAACATCACGGCTCGGCCAATTAAGGCATGCTATTCGCCGGTAAATTACTGCTCGGTCTCCGGGCTCCGGATCCACCCGCGACGCACTACTGAAACCGGGCCGTCGGCGTTCACCTGACGTGGCCGTGCCCCAGAAAGTCCCGCACACAACGCATGCCGTCATTCTTGGCGCCGATGCCGCCTGCGTTGAAACCGGCCAACTCCATGTACGACGCCGTCCAGGGGCGGCAGTCAAGAGGGGACGACATGAGAATCGCTTCGACCGGAGCGCGCGTGGGGCTGCTCTCAGCCTGTACCGCGTTCGTCGCCGTACTGTCCACCGGAACGGCCACCGCGGCCACGCAACTGAACGGGCACTGGGCGCCGTTCAACCGGTGCCCGGTGGACGCGCCCGCCATGCTGGCGGCCGACGGCGTGACGAACACCGCGACCTGCATCTCCTCGCATTCGGCCGGCGGGTCGATCAAGCTCGGCAACACGCAGGTGCCGACCGGCAACACCGACCTCCAGCTCGGGGTAATCCAGCACAGCGACGGCACCACGTCGCTGATCGCCCCGCCGGAGGGTGCGCTCGTCGCCGACTCCGCGGACCTCCCGGGTGGTCTGCTCGGTCTCATGTGCCCGAGCGGCATCCCGGTCGTCTCGGGAATCTGCAACCAGATCACCAACAGCACTCTCAACAAGGTGACCGCCACGATCGAACCGGCGGGTGCCCCGAGGGACTTCAATATGGCGGCGAGCTTCGGCACCGGCCAGCCGATCCTGTCGATCCCGGTCCGCATCCATCTGCGGAACCCGTTCCTCGGCGACAAGTGCTACATCGGAACCACCTCGAACCCGATCGTGCTGAAGCCCCAGAACAACACCGCCCCCTCTCTCTCGCTCCAGCAGTTCGCCGGCGACGGGACGCCCGATGACTCGGGCGAGATGGGGCGCTACACCTTCGGCGGCGCCGATCAGGGGGACTCCACCTACGCAGTCCCGGGAGCCAGCGGCTGCGGCGCCGGCCTGCTGGACTGGGCGGTCAACCTGAAGACCAGTCTTCCCTCGGCCTCGGGCAAGAACAACGTGGTCCTGAACCAGGCCTCCACATACTTCGCGAGCCCCTACGACCCGGCCGGCCTGGCCCCGGACGAGGGCAAGGCACTCTCGCGGTACTGGCACTCCGCCGCGCGGTAGAGCCCGGTTTCTTCGGCCACGGCAGGCATTGCGCTCGTCCGGTTCGGTCAACTGCCGGACGAGCGCGACGCGGACGGCGAAGGAAAGGGATTCCAGACGCAGGGCAACGAGAATTCTGGCGGCGGTCGGCGTGGCCACGGCCTCGGCGGTGCCGGCAGGTTCACCGGCGCTGTCCGCGCCGACGAACCGGACGGTCACGCCGAGTGGTTCCTTCTCGGGGACCAGCGGCGTCCTCATGCTGATGGACAGCATGGGCAACCAACTGCAGTGCCTGGAATCCGCCCTCACCGGAGTCGCGTCGACATCGTCCCTCCCGGGCCCCGGCCGGCACAGGTTCGTGGAGTCGGCGAATCCGCCACCATCAGCGGTTCATACGCCGTCGTGAGCGGCTCCGGCATATCGCCTGTCATTGCCGGCAGGTGATCGTCATTCGATTTGATGGGGCAGCTCACGATCTGCCTTGTGCTGCCAGAATGCAGAGCGAATGGCAAGAAGAGTCGAATCCCTTCTCAACTCCGAATTGATGGAGTACCGTACCGCACGGCAGCCGGGAAGAAATCAGGGCAATCGATGTCATCGCCCGCATCCGAACAGGGAATTCCGGCGGAATGTCGACTCCATCGGAATCCTTCGCACACATGAAGTGTCCGTAGGGTTCCTGGCGAAGCAGGAGCCCGCCCGATACATGGGCGGGAGCACCTCCCCAAGATAATTCCACGGTGGGTCGTGACTGTCCTTTCCTTCTGCGTCGCACCCCCACTGATTCAGCAACGGGACAGGAAAAGGGAGAAGTTCCATGCGCAAGAAGACGAGCATCCTGACAGCGGTCGCCGCCGCTGCCGCCGCGGTCGCCCTGACCGCCCCTTCGGCGATGGCTGGGCCCACCGCGGCCTGGAATGTCACGCCGACGGGCAACTTCACCGGCGCCGCCGGCCAGACCATCCTCACCGACAACGTCGGCAACCAGATCAAGTGCGCAACCGCCACGGCCAACGGCAACGCCCCTGCCTCGCCCGTCGCCGGGCCCGTGCTCGCCCAGATCAGCACAGCCACGTTCAACGCGCCGTGCACCGGCCCGTTCAGCAGCACGTGGACCGTCACCAGCGAGACCTCCGGAGCCAACGGTCCGTGGCGGATCAATGGCAATACGCCGGGCGGCTACACGGCGGGCGCCGGTGCCAACAGCACCGGTCTGACCAAGGGATACATCGACAACATCAAGGCCACGGTCACGGGTTCCAGCGTTCTCGGCCCCTGCACCTTCGTGGTGACGGGTTCGGCGGACGCTGAGTACAACAATCCGACCGCCGGGGGTGCCAACGGCACTCTCGCCGTCGCGCCCGCCGCGACCAGCCCGCGCACACTGACCATCAGCAACAAGGTGGGCGGCGGCTGCGGGATCGTCGGTGCGACGGCGACGTTCAAGGGCGCCTACACCGTCAAGAGCGCCTCCGGCGTCTCGCCCGTCATCACCTACAGCTGACCGGCCACGCGCTCGACCTCTCGCCCGCAGCGGATGGCCCGGCCACAGCAGTGACGGCCGGGCCATCCGGTGTGGCGCCGGTGCCCGAGGACGCGTGCACGTCGCCGGTGCCCGGGGACGCGTACGCAACACTCAAGAACTGACAGTTTCCCGCTCATTGATTGTCACGGATTGCCAAGAAGAACAGCGGTCGTCGTGCCTCATGAATCCTTGAAGATTCACTGCTTCCCCTCAGTTGCGACGGCGCGTACCGTACCGTCCAGTAAGTCGGGCGGTGCTGTCGGTGGGTCAAAAATCCACGCGATGTTCTGAATGTGAGCCCCGGAGGTATCGAGACATGGCAAGCAACGTGCGCTGGACAACTCGTCAGCCCGCGCGATTTGCCGCAGGTGGCCTCCTGGTCGTCGCGGCCACCTTTCTTCCGGGCGCGGATTCGGCGGCCGATTCGCCACGGGAGGAGATATCCCTCGGCTACAACTGCCAATTCCCGGAGGGTTCGTATGCGATGACGGCCGTCGTCGCGGGACGATTTCCGGCAGGCGGAAGAGCGGGCCGACCGGTGGAGCCCCGCGATGTGACGGTGGAGGTCGATCTGCCGAAGGCCGTGCTGGACGAGTTGGCGGAGCTCGATGCCACAGCGGTGTCGGCCGTCGCGCAACTGAAGGTCCTGCACGCCATGTCGAAGGAGTCCGCCACCGCAGACTGGTCCGGGCTCAAGGCTCCCGCGCAGGACATCGCCGGGCAGGACAGTCTCAAGCTCGAAGCCGCGGGCGCGGTCCCGACGGCCACGTTCGGCTCGCCCGGCACCGCCACCCTGTCCGCCTCGGACCTGACGCTGGCCCTGAGCCCGTTGAAAGAGGACGGCTCGGCCGCCCTGCCGGACGGCGTCGACGTCGCCTGCCGGCTCGTGGACGGAGCGGACGGCACGCTCGCGTCCTTGACCATCGGTGGCCCGGCGGCGGAGAAACCCGTCGAGCCCACCCCCGACCTTCCCGACCTTCCCGACCTTCCCGACCTTGCCGGGAAGCTCCCGCCCAGCCAGCGGGAGAAGCTGAACGACCCCCGACGCTCGGCCAGGGCGGAGGGCGACGCCGATCCCGAACCGTGCCCCTTCCCGCCGTTTTCCGTTCCCACGCCGGCCGAGACCTATGTGGCAGGGTTCACGAACGTCAAGAAGCTCAACTCGGCGGCGTTGCTCGGACCCGCTCATCTGAACGTCGTTCTGATGAAGACGTACATCGCCGATCCGTGCACGGACACCTTCACGGTGCTCAGTGAGGCGGACTTCGACTACAACGGGCGTCGGCAACTGCCCCCGTCGCAGGGGACATTCCTCACCTACGGATTCATGCCGACCACCGCGACCATGGTGTTGTCCCAGGTGGGCCCGCCCGCCCTCATCAAGTCCGTCAGCCACAACGCCGACCCCAGGATCCCGGAGGACACGACCGTCACCGCCGACTTCGAACTCACCATCAGTGATGTCCGTGTCAATGGCGAACCTCTCGACGTGGGCCCCAACTGCCGGACGGTCACGCCGATCAAACAGACACTTTACGCGTTCGGTACGGGTAATCCGCCCTCGGGATACACGGTCAACCGCGGCGGCACGATGAGTGGTGAAACCGATATCCCGGCATTCACGGGCTGCGGTGTCGACGAGGACCTGTCACCACTGATGACAGCATCCATCTCCGGCAGCGGAAACTACATCAAGATGACGCAGGCCCCGCTGTGCGTGGTCAGCAACCCCGACAGCCCGGACTGTCCCGCGAAGAAGCCCGTTCCGGAACGCTGACCCCGTCCGACGGCCGCCGGCCCCGACCCTGCAAAGGGCCGGGTCCGGCGGCCGTGCCGCTGTGCGGCCGGGCGTGCGCTTCTGCGTGGCCACGCACGTGCGGCAGGTGTTAATCCCCGAGCGGGCGACCTTCCCACGCCCTTCGGAATTCATCACTCCAGGACAGCTTTTTCCTGTCGACCACTCACTCGATTACAAGTGATCGCCGCCCCTTGGGCGTCGTGGAGAAAGTTCGGCGTCCAGTATTGCGAAGTCAGGTTACTCAGTCGTAGCGTCCCGTATGGCCAGCACGGAAACGCGTCAGTATCCGCTTGTCGGGGGCCCGCCGCTCCAGCGCGTCGGGCCGTGGGCCCCACCCTCACCACCCGGGTGCTTGCGCATGTTTCGACAAAGTCGGGCGACTGATTTGTCAACGAGTGACAAGTGATCCACTCCCAGCACATGGTTCGTTGATTTCCGCTGTTCAACGGCTTGTCCTGGCGGTTTCAGCGGACATACCGTGCGCCTCCTGGTGCACGGGTGACGAGCCGCCATTGGATTTCTCAGAGCCGGAGCGCTGACAGATGACTACGTTCACCACAACGTCGAGGGAGGGCCGATGGGGATCGAAGTAGTCGTCGAGGGCCTGACGAAGTCTTTCGGCAAACAGAACATCTGGCAGGACGTCAGTCTCACACTGCCCGCCGGCGAGGTGAGCGTCATGCTCGGTCCTTCCGGCACCGGAAAGACCGTGTTCCTGAAATCCATCATCGGTCTGCTGAAGCCCGAGCAGGGGCGCGTCCTCATCAACGGCGTGGACATGGTGAACAGTCCCGAGCGTGACATCATGGAGACCCGGAAACTCTTCGGGCTCATGTTCCAGGACGGCGCCCTCTTCGGCTCGATGTCGCTCTTCGACAACATCGCCTTCCCGCTGCGCGAGCACACCCGCAAGAAGGAATCGGAAATCCGCCGGATCGTCATGGAGCGGATCGACATCGTCGGTCTGCTCGGTGCCGAGGAAAAACTCCCCGGCGAGATATCCGGCGGTATGCGCAAACGCGCCGGGCTGGCCCGAGCCCTCGTCCTGGACCCGCAGATCATTCTCTGCGACGAACCGGACTCCGGACTGGACCCGGTCCGCACCGCCTATATCTCCCAGCTGCTCATCGACCTCAATGCGCAGATCGACGCGACGATGCTCATCGTCACCCACAATCTCGACATCGCGGCCACCGTCCCGGACAACATGGGCATGCTCTTCTGTCGCAATCTCGTCACCTTCGGGCCGCGCGAGGTGCTGCTCACCAGCGATGTGCCGGTCGTCTCCCAATTCCTCGCAGGACGCCGCGAGGGCCCCATCGGGATGGCCGAGGAGAAGGACGCCGCGACGCTCGCCGCCGAAGAGGTGAACGGCTACGGCGTCGGCATCAGTTCCGCCAACGGCCCGCGCACCGTCGTGCCGCAGCTGGAGCCGTCGCCCGGCATGCCCGTACGGCAGGCCGCCCTGCGCCGTCGGGAAAGGGTCCTGTCGATGATGGGACAGCTGCCCGAGGCCGCTCGCACGGCCATCATGAACAGCTACACCCCGGCCGCGGGCGGTGGACGCCCATGACGGCGCCCATGCCGGTGAGACCTCCCGAGCCGCCCGGGGCCGACACGGGCGCGGCCGGGCCGAAGACACCGGAGCAGCGGTCTCCGGCACGGCTGCTCGCCCCGCTGCGCGAGACCGGGAAGCTGTTCTCCCTCGCCGGGACCGTGAGCAGGGACATCTTCCGCAGGCCCTTCCAGGTACGGGAACTCATCGAACAGTTCTGGTTCGTCGCCAGCGTCACCATCCTGCCCGCCGCCCTCGTCTCCATCCCGTTCGGCGCGGTCATCGCTCTCCAGGTCGGCTCGCTGACCCAGCAGCTCGGTGCCCAGTCGTTCACCGGCGGCGCCAGCGTCCTCGCCGTCATCCAGCAGGCCGGCCCGATCATCGTGGCACTGCTGATCTCCGGTGCGGCGGGTTCGGCCATCTGCGCGGACCTCGGGTCGCGGAAGATCCGCGAGGAACTCGACGCGATGGAGGTCATGGGTGTCTCGCCCGTCCAGCGGCTCGTCGTCCCGCGCGTCCTGGCCACGATGCTGGTGGCCGTCCTGCTCAACGGCCTGGTCTCCGTCGTCGGGACGCTCGGCGGCTACTTCTTCAACGTGATGCTGCAGCACGGCACCCCCGGGGCCTATCTCGCCAGCTTCTCCGCCCTCGCCCAGCTCCCCGACCTGTACATCAGCGAGGTCAAGGCGCTGATCTTCGGCTTCATCGCGGGCATCGTCGCCGCCTACCGCGGGCTCAACCCGCGCGGCGGCCCCAAGGGCGTCGGTGACGCGGTCAACCAGTCCGTCGTCATCACCTTCATGCTGCTGTTCTTCGTGAACATGGTTCTCACGGCGATCTACCTCCAGATCGTCCCCGCGAAGGGGAGCTGACCGATGTCGATGCTCAGCCGGCTCGATCGCTCGGGCGAGCAACTCACCTTCTACGTACGGGCACTGATTTGGATCCCGCGGACGCTGCGCCGCTATCTCCGTGAGGTCCAGCGGCTGCTGGCCGAGGTGGCCTTCGGCAGCGGCGGTCTCGGCGTCATCGGCGGAACCATCGGCGTGATGATCGCGATGACCCTCGCCACCGGCACGGTCGTCGGTCTCCAGGGGTACGCGGCCCTCAACCAGATCGGCACCTCCGCCTTCACGGGCTTCATCTCCGCCTACTTCAACACCCGCGAGATCGCCCCCCTCGTGGCCGGACTCGCGCTCTCCGCGACCGTCGGCGCCGGTTTCACCGCCCAGCTCGGCGCGATGCGGATCAACGAGGAGGTCGACGCACTGGAGGCGATGGGCGTGCGGTCCATGCCCTACCTCGTCACCACTCGGATCATCGCCGGCGTCGTCGCGATCATCCCGCTGTACGCGATCGGGCTGCTCTCCTCGTACCTCGCGTCCCGTTACGTCACCGTCCTGTTCAACGGACAGTCCGCGGGCACCTACGACCACTACTTCAATCTCTTCCTCTCCCCGGACGATGTGCTGCTGTCGGTGCTCAAGGTGCTGATATTCAGCGTGATGGTGATCCTCGCCCATTGCTACTACGGCTTCCACGCCACGGGCGGGCCCGCCGGAGTGGGCGTGGCGGTCGGCCGGTCGGTGCGCAATGCCATCGTGCTGATCAGCCTCACCGACTTCTTCCTCTCCCTCGCCATCTGGGGCGCCACGACGACGGTGAAGGTGGCCGGCTGATGAACACCCACCGCACGCAGACCGTCCGTCGCAGACTCGCCGGAGTCACCTTCCTCCTCGTACCCGCCGTGCTCGCGTGGGTGTCGGTCTCGGTGTACAGGAAGGATTTCACCCATGACGCCACCGTGACCGTACGCACCGGGAGCGTCGGCAACGAGATGCACGACAACGCGGACGTGAAGCTCCGCGGCGTCGTCGTCGGACAGGTCCGCGCCATCTCGGCCGACGGGGACGGGGCTCGGCTCACCCTCGCCATCGAACCCGACAAGCTCGACCGCATCCCGGCCGACGTGACCGCCCAGATGCTGCCCACCACGCTCTTCGGGGAACGGTTCGTGGCACTCGTACCGCCCGAGGCGCCGTCCGCGCAGACACTGCGGGCCGGGGCCGTCATCCCGCAGGACCGCTCCAGCAACGCCATCGAGCTGGAGGAAGTCCTGGACAACGTCCTGCCGCTGCTGACCGCGGTGAAGCCGGAGAAGCTGGCCGCCACCCTGGGCGCGGTCTCCCAGGCACTCGAAGGGCGTGGCGAGAAGCTCGGCGACACACTGCGCACCCTCGATGCCCACCTGGCCGGATTCAACCCCCAACTCCCCACGCTCGACGCCGACATCAAGGAACTCGTCAAGGTGAGCAAGGTGTACGAGGACGCGGCTCCCGACGTCCTCGACGCACTCACCGACTTCACCACCACCAGCGGCACGATCGCCGAACAACAGGCGGAACTGGCCGACCTGTACGGGGCCACCACCGCCTCCGCGCAGGACCTCACCTCCTTCCTGCGGGAGAACAAGGACAACCTGATCCGGCTCTCCGCCACGAGCAGGCCGACACTGGAACTGCTCGCTCGGTACTCCGACGAATTCCCCTGCACCCTGCGGACCATGGCCGGCTTCGTCCCGGCCATGGACAAGGCGCTCGGCAAGGGCACCGGCCGGCCCGGACTCCATGTCACCGTCAAGAGCGTGAAGTCCAGGGGCACGTACGTGCCCGGCCGGGACACCCCGGTCTACGACGCGACCGGCGGGCCGCACTGCTACTCCGTGCCGTACGTGGGCCGGACCGTGCCGACAGCGGACGCCCGTACGACGGGGGCGGTCGAACCGTCCGCCGGCCCGCGCGGTGGTGAACCGGCCGTCACCACACCCTCGGACCGGGACTCCGCCCTCGGCATGCCCAACTCCCCGCAGGAGAGCCGACTGGTCAACGAACTGGTCGCTCCCTCACTGAAAGTCCAACCGCAGACCCTGCCCGACTGGAGCAGCGTGCTCATCGGTCCGGCCTTCCGCGGTGCGGAGGTGAAGCTCAAGTGAAGCGCCGCTCTCTCGCCGGGCCACTCGCGAAATCGATCGTCTTCATTCTGGTGACCGTTCTGGCCACCACCGTCCTGGCGCTGTCCATCGCCAACACGGGGGTCGGTGGCACCACCTCGTACAGGGCCAGGTTCACCGACGTCACCGGGCTGATCGTCGGTGACAGCGTGCGGATCGCCGGGGTCGAGGTCGGGCAGGTCGAGTCCATCGAGGTGGCCGACAAGCGGCTCGCCGAGGTCGGGTTTGCCGTCCGCAAGGGACGCAGGCTCCCCGCCTCGGTGACCGCCTCGATCAAGTACCTCAACATGGTCGGTCAGCGGTACATCGACCTCGACCAGGGCGCGGGACCGGTCGGCCGCAGCTTCGCGGCCGGAGCGACCATTCCGCTCTCCCGCACGACCCCGGCGCTCGATCTCACCCAGCTCTTCAACGGCTTCCAGCCGCTCTTCGAAGGACTCTCCCCGCCGGACGTCAACCAGCTCGCGGGCTCCATCGTCCAGGTGCTCCAGGGCGAGGGCGGCACCGTCGACAGCATCCTCCAGCACGTCGGCTCACTGACCGGAACGGTCGCCGCCAAGGACAAGGTGATCGGCGAGGTGATCAAGAACCTCAACACGGTCCTGAAGACCGTCAACGACCGCGAGGCAGGCTTCGACGAGCTCGTCGTCACCCTCCAGAAACTCGTCACCGGATTCTCCGGCGACCGCAAACCGCTCGGTCGGGCGGTGACCGCGATGGGCGCGCTCACCACGGTCACCGCGGACCTGCTCGACGACGGCCGTAAGCCGCTCAAGGACGACATCAAGCAACTCGGCCGCCTGTCCGAGCAGTTGGGCAAGGGAACGCCGCAGATCGAGAACTTCGTGCGGAAGACCCCGGCCAAGATGGAGGCGATCGGCCGCCTCGCCTCGTACGGCTCGTGGCTCAACCTCTACCTCTGCGAGGCCAAGGTCAGCGGTGTGACGACCTCGGACGGCAGCGCCCCGCCCACCGGCATCGTGGTCACGAAACCGAGGTGCCGGGCATGAGGATCACACCCGTACGGGAACGCAACCCCGTCGTCGTGGCCGTCGTCGGGCTGATCGTCCTCGCCCTCGTCGGCCTGGCCGCCTACCGCGCCGACTCGCTGCCCTTCATCGGCGGCGGCACCACGTACCACGCCGACTTCACCGAGTCCGCCGGACTCAGCGAGGGCGACGAGGTACGGGTCGCCGGAGTGAAGGTCGGCGAGGTCACCGGCGTCTCGCTCGACGGCGCCAAGGTGAAGGTCGGCTTCAAGGTGAAGGACGTGTGGATCGGCAACTCCTCCACCGTGGGCATCGCCATCAAGACGCTGCTGGGCGAGAAGTACCTCGCCGTCGACCCGCTGGGCGACGCCCCGCAGGACCCGCACGAGCGCATCACGGTGAGCCGCACCACCTCTCCGTACGACGTCACCCAGGCGTTCAACGGACTGGGCGAGACGATCGGGGAGATCGACACCCAGCAGCTCGCCAAGAGCTTCGAGACGATCTCCGCCACCTTCAAGAACTCTCCGCCGGACGTGAAGAGCGCCGCCGACGGGCTCTCCGCCCTGTCGAGGACGGTCTCCGAACGGGACGCCCAGCTCGCCACCCTCCTCAAGGGCAGCAAGCAGCTCACCAAGACGCTCGCCGACAAGAAGAGCAGCTTCGAAACCCTGCTGGAGGACGGCAATCTGCTGCTCGGCGAGATCCAGGCGCGCCGCGACTCCATCCATCTGCTGCTCACCGGCACCCGGAACCTGGGAACCCGGCTCACCGGCCTCGTCGAGGACAACGACAAGCAGCTGGGGCCCACGCTGGACTCGCTCGGCCGGGTCACGGCGGTGCTGGTGAAGAACCGCAAGAGCCTCGACAAGGTGCTGTCGCTCGCCGGTTCGTACAACCGCCTCGTCGGCAACACCCTGGGCAACGGACGGTGGTTCGACAACTACGTCTGCGGGGTCGTCCCGAAGAACTACCTGCCCGCCGGCACACCCGCAGGACCCGAATGCAAGCCACCCAAGCAGCAAGGCGGCCGATGAGATGAGAATGACGCGCATCATCGGCATCGGCGCCGGACTCGTCGTGGTGGCCGTCGCGGCCACCACCGGGGTGAGGGCCATGGACGACGAGGGAACGACCACCATCACCGCCTACTTCGACCAGGCCACCGGTGTGTACGCCGGATCGGACCTGCGGATCCTCGGTGTCAAGGTCGGCAGGGTCGAGTCGGTCACGCCGCGCGGCGAAGAGGTCAGGGTCACCCTGCGGGTCGACAAGGGCGTCAGGGTCCCCAAGGAGGCGCACGCCGTGGTCGTCGCCCCCAGCCTCGTCGCCGACCGCTACGTCCAGCTCGCCCCCGCGTACGACGGCGGACCGCTGGTCGCGGACCACGCCGTGCTGCCCGCCGCGAAGAACGCCACGCCGGTGGAGGTCGACCAGTTGTACGACTCCATCACGAAGCTGTCCAAGGCCCTCGGCCCCGAGGGAGCCAACGCCGACGGAGCGCTCTCCGGACTCCTCGACACCGGCGCCAAGAACCTCGACGGCAACGGAAAAGCCATCGGGAACTCCATCGAACAGTTCGGCAAGGCGACCAAGACCCTCGACCGGAGCAGCGGAAACCTCTTCGACACGCTGTCCTACCTGCAGACCTTCACCACCATGCTGAAGGACAACGACGGCAATGTGCGCGCCGCCGAACAGCAGCTCAACTCGGTCACGGGATTCCTCGCCGACGACAAGGAGAATCTCAGCGCCGCCCTGAAGGAGCTGGGCACCGCCCTGGGCCAGGTCAAGACCTTCATCCAGAAGAACCGCGTTGCCCTGAAGGCGAACGTGGACGCCCTGGTGCCGCTCACCCAGACCCTGGTGGACCAGCGCGCCTCACTCGCCGAGTCGATGGACACGCTGCCTCTCGCCGCGGACAACGTGGTCAACGCCTACGACCCGGTGAACCGCACCCTCAACGGCCGCACGAACCTCAATGAGCTCTCCATGGGCGGACCCCTCACCGAGAGCCCGGCCACCGGACTGGCGGGCCTCGCACCGGTGGACGCCGCACGGCAGAAGGCGCTGCCCGCCCTGCCGCTGCCGACCGTCGGCACCGTCTACGGGACCCCGGTGAAGACGACCACGGACAAGAAGGGGGCGAACCGATGAGCCCGGCCCTGCGCAGACCCGGAGCCCGCACGACCGGCGTCGCCGCGATGCTGGCCGTGGGTGTCGGCCTCGCCCTGGTCGTCACCGGCGTCGGCCTGCCGACGTTCACCGGCATCGACCAGCTGCCGCTGCCCGGCGGCGCCGATCTCGGTGACCATCCCTACGAGATCACCGCGGAGTTCGCGGACGTCCTCAGCCTCTCCCCGCAGTCCTCGGTCAAGGTCAACGACGTCGCCGTCGGTCGCGTCACCAGGATCTCGCTGGGCTCGGACAGCTGGAACGCCAAGGTCACCATGCGGGTCAACGGCAAGGTCGAACTGCCCCGGAACGCCTACGCCCACCTCGAACAGTCCAGCCTCCTCGGCGAGAAGTACATCCAGCTCTCGCCGCCCGCCACCGGCACCGCCCGGGGCCGGCTCGCCGACGGAGACCGGATCCCGCTGACCCGGACCAACCGCAATCCCGAGGTCGAGGAGGTCTTCGGCGCCCTGTCGATGCTCCTCAACGGCGGTGGCATCAACCAGCTCAAGACCATCACCACCGAACTCAACAAGGCACTCGCCGGACAGGAACCCCAGGTCCGCTCCATGCTGAACCGGGTCGACACCCTCGTCACGAACCTGGACGGCCACAAGCAGGACATCACCGACGCACTCGACGGCGTCAACCGGCTCGCCGCCACCCTCGCCACCCGCAAACAGGACGTCGGCACGGTCCTCACCGGGCTCAGCCCCGGCCTGAAGGTCCTGGAGAAGCAGCGCGGTTCGCTCCTCACCATGCTGCGCTCGCTCGACACCCTCTCGACCGTCGCCGTCGACACGATCAACAAGAGCAAGGCCGACATGGTCGCCGACCTCAAGGCCATCGCCCCCACTCTCAAGGCGCTCGCCGACTCCGGCAGGGACCTGCCGGACTCCCTCCAGGTGCTGCTCACCTACCCGTTCACGGACGAGGTGCTGCGCGGTGTGAAGGGCGACTACCTCAATGTCTACCTGGATGTGACGGCCATGCCCGGCACCCAGGTCATCCCCGCACTGGACCCGGACGCCACACCGGCCCCCACGAACGCGAAATCCGGCACGGCGCTGCCGCTGCCGCTGCCCTCGGTCGCCCCGTCGGGCAGGAAGGGGGCCAGCTGATGATCACCCTTGCCATCCGGCTGAAGAACATCGCCTTCCTGATCATCGCGGTGCTCGTCCTCGGCTATCTCGGGGTGCGCTACGCCGACCTCGGTCATTACATCGGCATGCGCGGCTACTACACCGTCACGGTGCAACTCCCTCGGACCGGCGGGCTGTACACCCACTCCAACGTCACCTACCGAGGCGTGTCGGTGGGCAGGGTCGGGCCGATCGAGCTCACCGACGACGGGGTGGAGGCCGAACTGCGCATCGAGAACGACGCCCCGCCCATCCCGGACAGCCTCAAGGCCGTCGTCGCCAACCTCTCCGCGGTCGGCGAGCAGTACGTGGATCTGCGGCCCACCCGCACCGGGGGCCCGTACCTCGCGAACGGCTCGGTGGTCGACCAGGCCGACACCACCGTCCCGGCCCCCGTCACCAACGTCCTCACCAGCGTCAACGACCTGGCTGGCTCAGTCGATCCGGAATCCCTGCGCACCGTCGTCGACGAGTTCGGGACCGCGTTCGAGGGGCGCGGCGACGACCTCCAGGTGCTGCTGGACACCGGGAGCGACTTCGTGCAGGCGGCCGACGACGCGCTGCCCGTCAACACCCGGCTGATGGTCGACGGCGAAACCGTGCTGCGCACCCAGGCCGAACAGGGCGAGGCACTCAAGGGCTTCGCCTCCGGTGCCGAGCAACTGGCCGCCGAACTCAAGGGATCCGACACCGACCTGCGCAGGCTGATCGCGGTCGCCCCCGACGCGACCGGCCAGATCAGTGGACTGCTGCGGGACCTCGACCCGAGCTTCGGTGTCGTCGTCGCCAATCTCCTCACCACCTCCGAGGTCGCCGTCACCCGGCAGCGCGGACTGGAGGAACTCCTGGTGAAGCTGCCCGCGGTGGCGGCGGCGGGATCGAGCGCGGTGGACGGGAACGGCGCCCGGTTCGGCATGTCGGTCACCTTCTTCGAACCGCTGCCCTGCACCGCCGGATACGGCTCCACGCCCTACCGCAGCGGCCTGGACACCTCGGCCGGCGCACCGTTCAACACCAAGGCCCGCTGCACCTCGTCGCCCGGCACCGGGATCAATGTCCGAGGCAGCGCCAACGCGCCGAAGGGCGGCGCCGTGCCCGAGCCCGCCAAGCCGGGCTCGATGCTCCTCGGGCACGGCTCGGCGGACCGGCTTCCCGGAGCACTCGGCGTCGCCGGGAGCACCTCGACGGCCGACGACGGCATGGCCGGTCTGCTGGGACTCGGAGAGGGAGGCGGCGCATGACGTCCCGTACGAAGACCCTGAGCGTCTGGGCGGCACTGCTCGTGGCCGCGCTGGTCTGCGCACTGGGCGGCTGGTCCTACGCCGACGCGCGCGATGACGAGGACCTGGCGTACGCGAAGGCGCGCGATGCCGCGCTGACCGACGGGAAGCACCACCTCGCCCGGCTGAACAGCCTGGACGGCAAGAACGCCAAGACCGTCGACGCCAGCCTCGGCGCCTGGCTCGACTGCTCGACCGGGCCGCTGCACGACCAGCTCAGGCGCACCCGGGGAAAGGACGCGGGCGAACTGACGAAGTCCGGTTCCACCGCACGCGGCAAGGTCACCGACGCGGCGCTCACCGCGCTCGACGTGCGGACCGGCACGGCGGAGCTGATCGCCACCGTCGACGTCGAGGTTACTTCGCGCACCGGCAGGGGCGGAACCGAGCGCAAACGCTTCGGGGCCACGCTCGCACGGACCCCGGACGGCTGGAAGGTCAAGGCGCTCACCGCCATACCGGTCGGGGGCGGCGCATGAAGCAGCGGCAGCGCGGAGGGACGGCGGTCGTGAGCACGGACGTGGAGGCGCAGAACACCGAGGACGTCAAGGAGGTCGAGGACGTCGACGGACTCGAAGGGGCCTGCGACGAGGACGGCACGGACACGCCCGGGACGGGCCGCCGTTGGCCGCGCGTCGTGGCCGCGGCACTGGCCGTCGTGCTCCTCGCGGCCGGCGGCACGCTCTTCGCCAAGGGCAGGCAGTTGCGGGACACCCCGGCCACCTCGAACCGCGCGCTGACCGACAGCGGCGCGACCACCCGGGTCGCCGGCGATGTCAGCAACGCGCTCGGCAAGGTCTTCTCGTACAGCCCGCAGGACACCGGAGTCACCAAGGAGTCGGCGAAGCAACTGCTGGCGGGCAGGGCCCTCCAGCAGTACGCGGCCCTGTTCGGCCAGGTCGAGAAGCAGGCCGCCGACCAGAAGCTGACGCTCACCACCCATGTCGTACGCGCCGGAGTCACCCGGCTGACCGGCGACAGCGCCCATCTGCTCGTCTTCCTCGACCAGGTCTACGAACGCGAGGGCAAGCCGGCCACCACGGCGGCGGCACAGCTCTCCGTCACGGCCCGGTTGAAGGACGGACACTGGACCGTCGTCGAGATCACCTCCAGATAGCAGAGCCCACACGCGCGAATCGGCACGGATCGGCCGCAGGGGAGAGACAGCAATGGCACGGGTACGGATGACGAGCAACCCGCTGGTGGCGGTGGCGATCGTGCTGACCGTCGCGGCGGCCGGCGCGGCCGGCTGGGGCGCGGTGGCCCGGTACGAAGCCGCGCACGACGAATCGGCCGCGTACGCGCAGGCCCGCGACGACGCACTGGCCGCGGGCGAGCAGGCCGTGCAGAACATGAACACGCTCGACCACCGGAAGCTGGCGAACGGCCTCGACAGCTGGGAGGACTCCACCGCCGGTGATCTGCACAAGCAACTCGTCGACGGACGGGACGCGTTCGTGAAGCAGATCGAGCAGGCGAAGACCGTCAGCACGGCCCAGGTCCTGTCCGGGGCGGTGACGGAACTCGACGACCGGGCCGGCAAGGCCGGGGTCATGGTGGCGCTCCGGGTCACCGTGACCGCACCTAAGGGCAAGCCCGCGGTGAAGGAGAGCCGGATGCTGGGGCAGCTCACCCGTACCTCCGAGGGGTGGAAGCTCAGCGCCCTCGGCCAGGCGCCCGTCGGGAACACGGCCGGCTGACGCGACCGCCCCCACCCCGCCACCGAGAGGACCCTGGACATGTCGACGACCCGTCACCTCGTCAACCGCCGGCGCCGACTGGCCACCGTCGCCGCGGAGCGCGCCACCGCCACCGCCCCACCGCCCGAGCCCACGTCACCGGACCCCTCACCCGAGGCGCCCGGGAAGACCCCCGCCGCGGAGCGGACGCCCACCCACGACGCGGCCGCGGACGCCACCGGTACACCGGATCCGGCGAAGAAAGAGGCAGAACCGCGCGGCGGGCGGACATCCCGTCCGCGCAACCGGCTGCCCGCCGTCCTGTGCGCACTCACCGTGCTGCTCGGCGCCTTCGCGGCCTGGGCGTTCGGCTCGGCCGGCGGCCTGCGCGACGATCCGGCCCGCCGGAACGCCGCCCTCACCGACATCGGCCGCACCAGTGAGGTGAAGGGGCAGATCTCCGAGGCCGTCGGCGCGGTCTTCTCGTACAACTACGCCGCACCCGGCAAGTCCGAGCGCGCAGTGAAGAGTTACCTGGTCGGCAAGGCGGTCCAGCAGCACGCGGACATGCTCGCCCAGGTACGGGCCGAGGGGCAGAAGCAGAAGCTCGTGCTGACCACGACCGTCACGGACAGCGGGGTGGAACTCCTCGACGGCGACCGGGCCCGGCTGCTGATCTTCGCCGACCAGAGCAACACCCGTACCGGCAAGTCGAACGAGACGACCTACGCGGCGGCCATGTTCGCCGTGGACGCCGTTCGCCGAGGTGACACCTGGCGGATCTCCACCATCGATACGTTCACCCAGTGACCCGGGGGAGAGGGGAGCACGCATGAGGTTCATCGGCACCATGCGCCGCGGACTCGGCGGCACGGCAGCCGCGGTCGCCGCGATGGCCGCGCTCACCGCGTCCCAGGCGCCCGGACACATCCGCCATGAACAGACTGCGAAGGAACGCCAGGAGGCCGACGAGGTCATCTGGACGCATGTGCCCAACGACGACTCGTACCACACCGAACTGCCATCACCGCTGGTCTCACCGGAACCGCCGCAGCGCGGTGTGAAGCAGAGTCCGGCCGCCGCCCGCTCGTGGGCCGAGGCGGGCATCCCCGCCACGGTGCTCGCCGCCTACGGCAAGGCGGAGGGCGTGCTGGGGCGCACCGACCCCGGATGCCATCTGCCGTGGCAGTTGCTCGCGGCGATCGGCAAGGTCGAGTCCGGCCAGGCGGGCGGAGGACGGGTCGACGCCCACGGCACGACGCTCAGTCCGATCCTCGGGCCGGTGCTCGACGGCGCGGGCTTCGCCGACATCCCGGACACCGACGGCGGCGCGTACGACGGCGACACCCGCTACGACCGGGCGGTCGGCCCGATGCAGTTCATCCCGTCCACCTGGGCCCACTGGGGCAGGGACGGGAACGGCGACGGCCGCCGCGATCCGAACAACGTCTACGACGCGGCCCTGGCCGCCGGGTACTACCTCTGCGCCGGTGCGCGGGATCTGTCCGTGAAGGCCGATCTGGACCGGGCGATCCTCAGCTACAACCACTCCGACACCTATCTGCGCACCGTGCTGTCCTGGCTGGAGTTCTACCGCAAGGGCATCCACCCGGTGGCCGACGGCAAGGGCGCCGTGCCGAAGAGCCCCGGCGCGGGCGGACCGAACAAGCCGACGCACCCGGTGGGCGGTCCCGGCGCCCCCGGCGGCGGCATCATCATCGGCCCGCAGCCCGGTGGTTCGCCCGGCCCCTCGCCGTCGGCGTCGCCGAAGCCCTCCGGCTCACCCACCGGTTCCCCGCCCCCGAGCGGCTCCCCGCACCCCACCGATCCGGGCAGCGGTTCCCCGGATCCGACCGACAGCGGATCGGCCACCCCGGACCCCGGAACGAGTCCCGACCCCAGCACCTCGGCGCCCGAACCGGGCACGAGCCCCGGCTGCCCGACAAGCTCCGTGTCACCCGATCCGAGCGACTCGACCGGAGCCACCGAGTCCCCGTCGCCCGACCCGAGCGCGAGCGAGGACCCGTGTGCCACGCCGTCGGGTTCAGCCTCCGCCGGCTGACAGCACCTCGGCCAGGTCGTACCGCACCACCTCCTCCAACTGCGCGTAGGTGCAGCTGCCAGGGGTGCGGTCCGGCCGCCACCGGCGGAACTGGGCGGTGTGCCGGAAACGGTCGCCCTCCATGTGGTCGTACGCCACCTCGCAGACCCGCTCCGGGCGCAGCGCCACCCACGACTGGTCCTTCTTCCCGGACCAGCGGCTCGGCGCCCCGGGCAGCCGGGCGCGCTCGTGCGCCTCGGTGTCCGCCCAGGCGGCCCACGGATGCCCGGCGAAGTCGACGCGCAACGGTTCCAGCTCCGCGGCCAGTTCCGCGCGGCGCTTCATCGAGAACGCCGCACAGACCCCGACGTGCTGCAGGACTCCCTCGGAGTCGTACAGGCCGAGCAGCAGCGAGCCCACGACCGGACCGCTCTTGTGGAAGCGGTAGCCCGCCACCACGCAGTCGGCGGTCCGCTCGTGCTTGATCTTGTACATCACCCGGGTGTCGGGGCGGTACGGCAGATCGAGCGGTTTGGCGACCACACCGTCGAGTCCCGCGCCCTCGTAGCGTTCGAACCACTCCCGGGCGAGCGCCGGGTCCGTGGTCGCAGGTGCGAGATGGACCGGGGCCGACGCACCGGACAGCGCCGCCTCCAGCACGGCACGGCGGTCGGACTGCCGGGTGGAGAGCAGCGAATCGTCGCCCACCGCCAGGATGTCGAAGGCGACCAGACTGGCCGGGGTCTGCTCCGCGAGCAGCCGGACCCGGGAATCGGCCGGGTGGATGCGCTCGCTGAGCCGGTCGAAGTCCAGCCGTCCGTCGTACGCGACCACGATCTCGCCGTCGATCACACAGCGCGGCGGCAGATTCTCCCGGACGGCCGTGACCAGCTCGGGGAAGTAGCGGGTGAGCGGCTTTCCGGTGCGACTGCCGATCACCACCTCCTCGCCGTCCCGGTGCACGATCGCACGGAAGCCGTCCCACTTGGCCTCGTACTGCATACCGGGCGGGATCTCCGAGACGGACTTGGCGAGCATCGGCTTCACAGGCGGCATCACCGGCAGATCCATGGCTCCGATTCTTGTCCATGAGTGCCCATAAGTCTCCCGATATGCGGCATATGTGAACTCGACTTACCGTGACCGTCATGGGTGCAGCGGGAAGAGCGGTGGAGCTGGAGGCCGACGGACGGGCCGTACGGTTGTCCAGTCCGGACAAGGTCTATTTCCCCGAAAAGGGCTACACCAAGAGGGACGTGGCCGAGTACTTCCTGGCCGTGGGCCCTGGCGTCACCCGCGCACTGCGCGACCGGCCGACCACCCTTCAGCGCTTCGTGGACGGCGTCGACGGCGAGTTCTTCTACCAGAAGCGGGCTCCGAAGAACCTCCCGGACTGGATCCCGACCGCCCGGATCACGTTCCCCAGCGGTCGTCCCGCCGACGAGATCTGCCCCACCGAACTCGCCGCCGTCATCTGGGCCGCCAACCTCGGCACGCTCACCTTCCACCCCTGGCCGGTCCGGAGCGCCGACACCGACCACCCGGACGAACTGCGCATCGACCTCGACCCGCAGCCCGGAACGGAGTACGCGGACGCGGTGCGGGCCGCCCATGAGCTGCGGTCCGTCCTCGACGACCACGGTCTGCGCGGCTGGCCCAAGACCTCCGGCGGCCGGGGCATCCACGTCTTCGTCCCCATCGAGCCGCGGTGGACCTTCACCGAGGTCCGCCGCGCCGCCATCGCCGCCGGGCGCGCACTGGAACGCCGGATGCCGGACCGGGTCACCACCGCGTGGTGGAAGGAGGAGCGCGGCGAGCGGATCTTCGTCGACTTCAATCAGACCGCCCGTGACCGCACAATCGCCTCCGCCTACTCCGTACGCCCCTTCCCGCGCGCCCCGGTCTCCGCCCCGCTGCGCTGGGCGGAGATCGACGACGCCGAACCGCGCGACTTCGACATCCGGACCATGCCGAAGCGGTACGCGGAGTCTGGCGACGTCCACGCGGACATGGAGGAGCACGCCTTCCGGCTCGACGGGCTGCTGGAGCTGGCCGACCGGGACGAACGCGAGCGCGGACTCGGCGACCTGCCCTACCCGCCGGAGTACCCGAAGATGCCGGGCGAACCGAAGCGGGTTCAGCCGAGCCGGGCCCGGCGCGACGAGGACGGCGCTGCATGAGCGCACCCGACCTGGAGCCCTCCGCCCCGCACGGAGCACACGGTCGGCCCCTGGCCCGCGGTGACCGGTGGGCGGCGTTCAAGGCGTCCCCGTATCTGCCCGCCGTCGTGCTCCTGTTCATCATCGCGGCCGCGGCCGGTCTCTTCGCGGGCTCCTACACGTATGCGATGGCCAACCCGACTCCGCGCAACATCCCGGTCGCCGCGGTCGGCCGGCTCGACACCCCGCGCGACACGGTCTTCCTCGACCGGCTGGAGGGCGCGCTCAACACCTCGCTGGTGCTGCGCGAGTACGCGAACGGTGCCGAAGCCCGCACCGCACTGGAGGAGCAGAGGGTCTTCGCCGTCCTGCGGTCGAAGGACGGCGGGGTCGGCCTGGACGTGGCGAGCGCGTCCGGGGCCTCGGTCGCCCAGCTGCTCACCGAGTCCACGCTGAAGGTGGGGCAGGCGACCCATGTGCCGGTGAAGGTCACGGACGTCAAGCCCCTGCAGCGGGGCGACCCGCGCGGCCTCGCGCTCTTCTACATCTCGCTCGCGGCGGTGATCGTCGGCTTCGTCGGGGCGATCCAGCTGAGCGTGCACGCCAAGGCGCTGCAGCCCCTGGAGCGGATCGGGTTCACCCTCGCCTACTCCCTGCTCGGCGGGTTCGCCATCGCCGCCGTGGTGGACTGGCTGCTCGGCTCCGTCGACCTGCCGTTCGTCCAGTCGTGGTTGATCCTCGCCTTCACCATGCTCACCACGGGCATGGTCTTCACCATGTTCAACACCCTGATCGGGCGCTGGGCGATGCTCCCCACGTGGGGACTCATGGTGATGCTGGGCAACCCGTCGTCCGGCGGCGCGGTGTCCTGGCCGCTGCTGCCGTCGGTGCTCGGCTTCATCGGCCGCTGGCTCCCCCCGGGGGCCTCGGTCAATGCCCAGCACGCCGCTGTCTACTACCAGGGCCATCAGCGGGTCTTCCCGTACCTGGTACTCGCCGGATGGCTGCTGGTCTCCTGCACGGTGTTCTGGGTGTGGCGCCACCGGCACCCGGGAGGCCGTGACCACATGCCCCAGCACGCGGTCACGGCCATTTGACACCCGTTCGGGCTACAGCTCCTTGATCCGGATGTCGCGGTACGAGACCACGTCCGTGGTGCTGTGGACCTGGAGCCCGATGTAACCGGAGGCGTACCGCCGGCCGTCGGTTCCCGGGTCGTCACCCCGCGGCGGCTCGAAGACCTGACCGCCGTTGTTGTCGAACTCGTTCAGCAGGACACCGTTGCGGTAGACCGAGTAGTGCTGGTCGACCACCCGGATCTCGTAGTCGTTCCAGGTGCCCTTGGGGGTGACCCCGGCGCCGGCCAGACCGATCCGGTCGAAGCCGTAGATCGAGCCGGTCTTGTACATGTCGCCGTCCGGACGGTCGAGGATCTGCACCTCGTGGCCGTACTTGATGGCGACCCACTCCGGACGCGACTCCTCCGGGTTGTTGTGGACGTTCGGGAAGCGGACGAACACACCGCTGTTGGCGTTGCCGGCGCCGGGGGCGTCGTCCCGCCACTGGAGTTTCAGCGAGAAGTCGCCGTACTGCCGTCCCGGGAACCAGAGCATGCCCATGCCGTCCACCGTGGTGGAGCTGGTGATGGTGCCGTCGGCGTTGAGCCCGAACCTGCCGCCGCCGACCTGCTGCCACTTGGCGAAGGACGCCGCCGTGCCGTCGAAGAGCTTCTTGTAGCCCTCGTCCTGGCCAAGCTTGCCGATCCCGGACTGCTTGGCCGCCCGGTAGATCTTCTTGTGCTCGCGGGCATCGATCACACCGGCCATGAGCAGCTTGTCCAGGACGGTGTCGACGTGCTTGAGGAACAGCGCGTGCGACGACCAGTCCTTCTCGTCCTCGATCAGTTCGTTGATCGTGCAGCGATTGCCGGTGATCCGGTTGGGAACCCCGGTGTCCACCGTGCCGACGATGACGGTGAGCCGCTCGTCGAACTCCGGGCAGTTCGGCGCCGGTACGCCGCCGCTCTCCGCGACGGTGAACGACACCTGCTTCGCCAGGGAGGTGTTGCCGGCCTTGTCCGTCGCGCGGTGGGCGACGGTGTGATAGCCGACGCGGTCGACGATGACGGTGCCGGTGTACGCGAGGTACGGGCCGCCGTCGAGCGAGTACTCGATCCTGTCCACGCCCGATTCGGCGTCGGTCGCGGTGATGGTCACCTTGGCGCTGGTGATGTAGGCGTTGTCGGAGTTCTTGTCCCCCTGGACCGAGGCCGAGGTCTCCGGCGGCGTCCTGTCCTGCGTCGGCGGGGCGACGACGGTGAAGTCGACGGACTTCTCCGCGGCCGTGTTGCCCGCCCTGTCGGTGGCCCGGTAGCGGACTTGGTGCGTGCCGGTCTCGTGCACCATCACGGGGGCGGTGTACGGCTTCCAGGCACCGTCCGCCCCGATCGCGTACTCGATGGTGTTGACGCCGGACCCGGTGTCGGAGGCGGTCACGGTGACCGTCGCCATCCCGAGGTACCGCCCCTGGTCGTCCTTCTCCCCGGAGACGGTCGCCGAGGTCTCCGGCGGCGTCCTGTCGTCCGTCGGCGGTGCGGCGACCGCGAAGTCGACGGACTTCTCGGCGGCGGTGTTGCCCGCCTTGTCGGTGGCGCGGTACCGGATGGTGTGCGTTCCGACCTCGCTCACCACGATCGGTGTGGTGTACGGCTGCCAGGCGCCGCCCGCCCCGACCGCGTACTCGACGGTGTCCACCCCCGAGCTGTCGTCGGTCGCCGAGACGGTGACCGTCGCCTGACCGACGTAGGCGCCGTCGGCGTTCTTGTCGCCGTCGACCTTCGCCGAGGTCTCGGGCGCGGTGGTGTCCGTACCGCCGCCGTCCGTCACGGTGAGGATGCCCTGCATCGCCTCGTGCCCCGGCATGGTGCAGTGGAAGAAGTACCGGCCGGGGGAGAGCGTGACCTCGGCGGTGTGCTTGCCGCCCTGGTCGTCGGCGGGGTTGGCGAGGATGTTCAGCGAGACGTCGTTGTTGAACTCTGGGTCCGAGACGCTGAACGTGAGGGTGTGCGGCATCCCCGTGGTGTTCCCGGTCGCCGCGCTGTTCTCGAAGACGATGGTCGCCTTGCCGGCCACCGCGGTCTTCGGAGCGGACAGATAGTGGTCGATGGAGTCGCCCGCCGTCCAGGTGAGGACCTGGTCGGCCGCCGCGGTGCCGGGAGCCGCCGTGCGGCCGTACGCCGCCGTCGAGGTCAGCCCCAGCACCATCAGCAACGAGCCCAGCAGGGCGAGCCACAACCGGACGGGCCGGTAGCGCCGTCGCGAGAGGATCGAACGGTGTCTCATCCCACTGCCGCCTTCCATGCCAGGTCCGCGGCGGCCGGGGTCGGACCGCCGCCCTTGTACGTCACACGCCACAGCGCGGACTTGGAGTCGGAGGTGAAGAAGCCGCGCCCGTAGTCCAGGACGTACAGGGAACCGTCCGGGGCGAACTTCCAGTCCATCAGGTTGCGGATGCCGTCCGCCCCGACCGGGATGATCTTCTTCAGGGACTCGGCGTGCGTGGGCAGACCGCCCTTGCCGGCCGTCCTCGGGTCGGTGAGCACGGCGTGCCGCGGCTGGGTGTCGTCGTAGAAGTCACCGACGAACCACTTGCCGTCCCAGTAGGAGGGCCACTTGTCGGCGCTGGTGCTCGCCGCGTCGTACCGGTAGACCGGACCGTTCATCGTGGCCTGACCGCCGCCCTTGAGCCAGGGCAGCAGCTGCTTCTGCTCCTCCGCCTTGTAGCTCGGGATGCCGTTCGCGTCGCGCGGGTAGTCCACGCCACCGCCCTGCGGCGAGTACCAGATGGTGTTGGAGGTGATCGGCGGCAGATTCACCAGGCCGTCGTTGTTCGGCGACTCGTTCTTGGGGTGGTCGCAGTCGTACCAGCCGAGCGGCTTGCCCGGATCCGGCAGATTGCGGTCCCGGTAGGGCTGCTTGTTGCCCATGCAGTACGGCCAGCCGTGATTGCCCGCCTTGGTGATCGCGGCGAACGTGTCGTACTTGGCCGGGCCCCAGGTGGTGGACGGTGCGCCCGCGTCGGGGCCGACCCAGCCCGCGTACAGCGTGTCGGTCGCCTTGTCGATGGAGATCCGGGCGGGGTTGCGCACGCCCATCACATAGATCTCGCCACGCGTCCTGCCGCCGCCCTCGTCGGGCTCCTTGCCGGTGAAGAGGTTGCCCTCGGGCAGTGTGTAGCTGCCGTCGTCCTCGGGGTGGATCCGCAGGATCTTGCCGTTGAGGTTGTTGGTGTTGCCCGCGGTGCGCCGGGCATCGGCGAACGAGACGCCCTTGTAGTTGGGTGCCGGGTTGTTGCCGGAGTAACCGTCGCTGAAGCCCGAGGAGTTGTTGTCACCGGTGGCGATGTACAGGTTGCCCTTGGAGTCCCAGGCCATCCCGCCGCCGGCGTGGCAGCAGCTGTGGACCTGGACCGGCCAGTGCAACAGCACCTTCTCGGAGGACAGATCGAGCTTGTTGGTCGCCAGGTCCAGGGTGAAGCGGGAGACCTGACGCACCGCCATCTGCTTGTCGCGGTCGATCTTCGAGTGCGGTGTGTAGTGCAGATACACCCAGCCGTTCTTCTCGAAGTCCGGGTCCAGCTCGATCCCGAGCAATCCCTCCTCGACCTTGACCAGCTCGTCGCCGCCGCCCTTGTTGCCGAAGATCGTCAGCGCGCCGGCGAGGGTCACCTTCCCGGTCTTCGGGTCGTAGACATGGATCTGTCCCAGCCCCTTGCCGATGTCCGGGTCGTTCCAGTCGGTGACGACCGGCTTGCTGCTGTCGGCGCCACCGCGGCCGATGTACAGCACCCGTCCGTCCGGGGCGACGACCAGGCCGTGCGGCTCGCCGATCTGGTCGTTCTGGCCCGGCTGATTGGGCTGGGTGACGCGCTGCGCCTTGTAGTTGGAGGTGATCGTCGCCTTGCAGTCGGCCTGCGAGATCCGCGTCGTCCAGGCCAGCGCGCCACGCAGATGGTCGCGGAAGTCGGTCTCCGCGAAGCTGTCGACCGTACCGCCCATCGCCGTGTAGAAGGACCGGCCGCCGTCGTAGTCCCGGCACCAGGAGACCGGATGGTCCCAGCCGTTGGCGCTCGCGCCGGGCTTGTACGTGATCTCCCGCACGCGAGCCACGGTGTGCACATCGCCGGACGGGTTCTTCGTCCAGTTCAGCCACTTGTCCGGGCGTTTCCACTCCAGCGGCAGGTTCTTGGTCGCCGGATGCTGCCGGTCACCGATCTCAACCGTCGCTCGCTGTATGCCGGTTGGGCTGTCGGCTGCCGGACGGGCTCCGATCAGACCGGTGAACCAGTCCGAGTACGGCTCCGTGCGCGCCGCGTCGTGGATGCCGAGGAAGCCGCCGCCCGCCTCCATGTACGCCTCCAGGCCGGCCTCCTGCTCCGGGTCGAGCACATCGCCGCCACCCGTGAGGAAGACCACGGCGTTGTACTTGCCGAGCTGCTTGCCGTTGGTGAAGACGGCCGGGTCGTCGGTGGCGACGGTGCGGAACCGGCCCGCTTCGGGTCCGGTGAGCCCGATCTTCTCGATCGCCGCGATTCCGGCGTCGACGGTCGGGGACTCCTCGGTGGCGGAGGCATGGAACACCAGCACCTTGACGTTGGCGCCGCCCGGCGGCGACGGGAGGGACAACGTTGTCGCCATACTTCGCGGCGGCTCCGGATAGGGCCTGGCGTTGGCGGTGTTGGCGCCGAGCAAGGAGGCGGTCAGTGCGCCGGCCGCCAGGGCCGCCGCAAGTCCGCGTCGCGATCTGGACCTGTGATGTGGTGTGCGCTGCATGTGGTCACCCACCCCTCTTTGGTCACTGCAACAGCGGATGAAGCTAGACCTCTTTTCGTGACTCGCCAATAGCTATGGCAGCAATGGCACAAACTTTGTCCTGGGTGTGGATAAACGAAGATCCTCCGGCTACGGTGTGGGCCGTCCGGGGGGCGCCCGCGCCCCGCCCGCTCCGGCGCCCCCTGAAGCCGCCGTGATCCCCGTAACCTCCGTATCTCCGCAGTCCCCGAGAGCCGGGCGCGTTCGCAAAGACTCCGTAAATTCCTTAGTGCAGTGGGGAGTTCGACATGGACAGAAGGAGCTTCAACCGGCGATTGCTGGTAGGTGGTGGAGTGGCGGCCGCGACCGGATTGACATCGTTGTCGCTCGGTGCGATCGAGGCCAGTTCGGCAGAGCCTCCACCGAAGACCGCCCCGGCGGGCGGCATCGTCCGCCATCTCAAGCTGTACGCGGAGAAGCTGGCGGACGGTCGGATGGGGTACGGCCTGGAGAAGGGGAAGGCGTCGGTGCCCGGACCCCTCATCGAGATCAACGAGGGCGACACCCTGCACATCGAGTTCGAGAACGCGATGGACGTGCCGGCCAGTCTTCACGCGCACGGCGTCGACTACGACATCGCGAGCGACGGCACCCGGATGAACAAGAGCATCGTCGAGCCGGGCGACACCCGCACCTACACCTGGCGCACCCATGCGCCGGGCCGGCGCAAGGACGGCACCTGGCAGCCGGGCAGCGCCGGCTACTGGCATTACCACGACCATGTCGTCGGCACGGACCACGGCACCGGCGGCATCAGGAAGGGCCTGTACGGTCCGGTGATCGTCCGGCGCAAGGGAGACCTCCTGCCGGACAAGACGATCACGATCGTCTTCAACGACATGACGATCAACAACAAGGCGGCCCATGAGAGCCCCAACTTCGAGGCCACGGTGGGCGACCGGCTCGAAGTGGTCATGATCACCCACGGCGAGTACTACCACACGTTCCACATCCACGGTCATCGCTGGGCGGACAACCGGACCGGCCTGCTCACCGGCCCCGACGATCCGAGCCGGGTCATCGACACGAAGATCGTGGGCCCGGCGGACTCCTTCGGTTTCCAGGTGATCGCGGGCGAACACGTGGGCGCCGGTGCCTGGATGTACCACTGCCATGTGCAGAGCCACTCCGACATGGGCATGGCCGGACTGCTGCTGGTCGCCAAGCCGGACGGCACCGTGCCGGGGTACGACCCGCACGACATGGCGACCCACACGGCCGCTCCGGACAAGACCGCTCCGGACAAGACCGCTCCGGACAAGACCGCTCCGGACAAGACCGCTCCGGACAAGACCGGTAAGGAAACGACCGGTAAGGGCATGGCCGGTATGGACAAGGCCGGTACGGGCAAGGCCGCTTCGGGGTGAGGCGATCGGGTCGGCCGGTGGGCAGCGGCCGAGCGGTGCCGGACTGCCGGTGAATCCACTCGGCCGCCCCGTCCTCGGCGGTGATCGTCGTGCCGTGCTTGTCCGCCGGGTACAGGTCCTCGACGTGCTCCGGCGCAGTGAATCCGGCGTCCGCCGGGGCAGGGTGCCTTCAGGTCTGGACCGGCGAGGCGTCGGCACAGGGCCTCGGCCTCGTCGAGGTGGTGCGTGGTCAGCACCACGGTCTGGCCGGCCTCGTGCACGCTCCCGATGATCCGCCAGAGGTCCTCGCGTGCCTGGGGGTCGACGCCGGCGGTCGGCTCGTCCAGGAAGAGCACCTCGGGCAGGTGCATCAGGGCCCGGCCGATCATGACCCGGCGGGCCTGGCCGCCGCAGAGCTGATGGGCCTTGGCACCGGCCTTGTCGGCGAGGGCGAACTGCTCCAGCAGTTCCAGCGCCCGGCGACGGGCGGCCGATGCGGACATGCCGAAGTAGCGTCCGCGGAAGGCGAGGTTGTCCAGCACGGTGAGCGCGCGGTCCAGGGTGTTGGCCTGGGGCACGACGCCGATGCGGGACTTCACGCCGACCGGGTCGGCGCCGACCTCGTGGCCCGCGACCCACGCGGTTCCGGCGGTAGGCGTGACCAGCGTGGTGAGCATGCCGATCGTGGTGGACTTGCCGGCGCCGTTGGTGCCGAGCAGGCCGAAGAACTCGCCCCGGCCGACCGTGAGGTCCAGGCCTTCGAGGGCGACGAGACCGTCCTGCCCCCGCTGGTAGACCTTGCGCAGGCCCGCCGTGCGGATGGCTGTCGCGGTGTCGGCCGGGGTGACGGGTGGTTGGTGCGGGGCGAGGGTGGTCTTCACGGGGGACTCCTACGGGGTTACGGGGGCGGGGTTTTGTGGCCGGCGAGCCCGGTGCCGCCGAGGCGGGTCAGCAAGGTGGACAGGTGCCCGACGTCCTCCTTGTTCCACAGGGGAACGGCGAAGATCTCGGCGGCGATCTGCTCGGCCGAGGCGAGCATGTCTTTCAGGCGTTCGCGGCCGGTGTCGGTCAGTGCCGCATAGGCCACCCGTCCGTCACGGGCATCCGTCTCGCGTGTGACCAGCCCGATCCGCTCCAGTGGAGCCAGTCCCCGGGTCACCCCGGAGGCGGTCAGCCCCAATGTCTCGGCCAGGTCCACCCGACGCATCCGGCCACCGGGCGCCTGCCGCAGGCGCAACAACATCGTGAAGTCGGCCAGGCTCACGCCGTGCAGCCCCGACAGGGTCGCGTCGAACCGCTTCACCAGGGCCGTCTGGGCCCGGACGAGACGCAGTGACACATCCAGCGCGTCATTCATTGCTACCTCCTTGAGTACTCAAGCATATCGTTGCTTGAGTACTCAAGGATTTTTTTGTTCCGGGGTTGCGGAGGGCTTCCGCGTCGGATGCCGGATCCAGGTCGCGCGACCAAGGTCCGGAGCTGAGAGACAGCCGTCCGTCGTGCCTGCTGGTGCTCGGCGGGGCGAGCGCCTGTCAGGGGCGGAACGCGCGGAGAGGAATACCCGGCGGGCGGGCGGGTGGAGGGAGTGCCGCTGCGGGATCAGCCGTTCTTCTGCGCTGCGGCCCGGCGCTGCCGTTTGCCCAGTGGCGCCTGGGAGAGGTCCTCGGCGTTGCTCCTGAGGTTCTTGTGGCCGTAGCCGCGTTCGGCCAGCCACGCCTTCGCCGCGTCCTCAGCGCGTTCGGTCGCTTCCAGGATGTCCTCTTCTGCTTCCCCAGAGTCCAGGAAGCGGAAGGTGAAGGCGGGGCGCGCGGCCAGGTCGTAGCTGAGGTGCCCCTCAGCGGTGAAGGCGGCGCGCAGGATGTCGTGCTCCGCGGCACGGGCCAGGAGCTCGGCGCGCTGATCGGTGCCGAGCCCGTCGAAGACACCGCGGACGGTGATACGGAAGGTATGAGTACTCATCCCACGACCCTAACCAGGGTGATCGGCTCGGCTCCACCGCGTTTCCCGCAGGGCACGGTGGGGGCGGACCCGGTTCATCCGGGAGAACCGGGCCGGCCGCGCCATGGAGGACGGCTCCGGACGCCCCTTCGCCCAGGCTGGTTCGGCGGGGGCCCGCCGAGGCAGCGGCGTGAGCCACGTGCTCCCCGGTGTCCGGGCCGGGACTGCCGGACCGGAACGACGGGCGAGGGCGCGGCGGTCCGTGATCCGGCGGCGCACGGCTCCCGACCGGTCAGTTCTCCGGCACCGCCGGGGCTGTTCCGGCCGCCCCGGTGGCGAGGCGCAGCTGTTCCTCCTCGACGATGCGCCGGGCCAGAGCCCCGTTCGACACGTCCACGGCGTCCGGCGTCGTCTCGGCGACGGCGCTGCGCCGTGCGTAGAGGTCGAACAGCCGCTCCTTGCGGGCCAGGATGTTCAGCATCCGTTCGTCCACGCTGTCGGCCGCGAGGAGGCGGTGCACCTGGACGGTCCGTATCTGTCCCATCCGGTGGGCGCGGGCCACCGCCTGGTGCTCCATCGTCGGCTTGATCTGCGGTTCACAGATGATGACGACCGAGGCGGCCTGCATGTTCAGCCCGACCCCGCCGGCCTGGATCTGACTCAGCAGGACGGCATGGCCCTCCACGGCGGTGAAGTCGTCGATGATCTCCTGGCGCCGGGCGGCCGGGAGGCTCCCCGCGAGAGGTCCGAACGCGCTTTCTCCCAGGGCCTGTCCGACAGTGAGGAGCACCTCGCGGAAGTACGAGAACACGACGACCTTGAGGCCGTTGTCCGCGGCCTCCGCGACCAGTTCGCTCAGCCGGTGAAGCTTGGCGGACGTGGCGGGCCGGGCGTACGCTGCCCGGCGCATCCGCATGAAGTGCCCGGCGCCCACCGCCTCGCGGTAGGCGTCGAGATCGCCCTCGCTGAACTCCTCCCACTCGTCGACCTGCACCAGCGCCGGGAGTTCCGTCAGCACATCCTCCTGATTGCGCCGCAGATAGGCCGGGGCGACGGCCTTGCGGAAGGCGTGTGAACCCGCGGCTCCATGGGTGGTGTGGATCGAGGGTGCCAGTTCGGGCTGGAGGTGGCGGACCAGGCTGCGGAACTCCTCGACCCGGTTCTCCATCGGTGTACCCGTCAGGAACAGCACCCGTTCGGTGCGTTGCGTCCAGCCGGACACCGCCCGGGACCGCCGGGTGGCGGGGTTCTTCACATAGTGGGCCTCGTCGACCACGAGCATGCCGGGTCTCATCTCGCAGTCCCGGGCGGCCGGCAGGGTGTGCAGCGCGTCGAACGTGGTGAGGGCGACCCCGCCGGACTGCCGCCACTCGGCGAACGCGCCCTGCCGCTCGGGCCCGTGCACCGGCAGCGCGCGCAGGGTGGACCGGGCACGGACCTCGCGCGCCCAGTTGATCAGTACGCTCGCCGGGCAGACCACCAGGAAGTGGGTCTCGCCCCGTGCGGAGAGATGCGCGAGCGCGGCAATGGCCTGGACGGTCTTGCCGAGTCCCATCTCGTCACCGAGGATCACCCGCTTCTGCGCGAGCGCGAACCGTGCGCCGAACGACTGGTAGCCGCGCAGGGAGACGCGCAGATGGGCGTCGTCGAGCCGCAGGCCGCGCACCCGGTCCGCGATTCCGGTCGGGAGGAACCCCTCGGCCGCGTCCCGGTCGGGGCCGGTGCCCGACAGTTCGGCGAGGAGGCTGTAGTACTCGGCGGACCGCAGTTCGAAGTCGACCCATGCCGTGAGGTCCGAGTCCGTTTCCCTCAGCAGATCGACGGACACCTGCCCGAACAGCAGGAGAAGCTCGCGCGCCGCCGCTTCGGCGACGACGGCCCGCACCGAGGCGACGGCCGCCAGGGCCTCGGCGCGGGCCGGGCGCCGGGCGAACAGCATGCGCAGCCGCCCACGGGCCGGCCCCGCCGCGGTCAGCAGTGGCTCAAGACTTTCGATGAGCCGGACCGCCGCGTCCACCGCCCGACGGACGTCGGGACCGGCCTCGACCAGCCGGTGCAACGCTGTGACCAGCGCGGTCGTGGAGTCGTCCGGGGTGTCCACGTCTATCCGGACCGCGACCGTGTCCCGTACCGCGTGGGCGATCTGCCCGGCCGCGGCCAGCGCCTGGTCGGCGGTCTGCGCGCCGACTCCCGGGATCTGGCGGAGCTCGTAGCGATTGGCCTCGTGGACCTGGCCGACGTTCGTGAAGCCGGCCTGCTCGACCGCGCCGAGCCGCAGCCTGCCCTCGGTGACGTCCTTGAGCCGGGAGACGGGGATCGCCGACAGCTCGCGACGGATGAGGGAGTCGAGCAGCGGAGCCAGCGCCGTGTGCACGGCGTCGACGGCGCGGGCGTGATCGGCCCGCACCGCGCGCGCCGTGTCCAGCAACCGCTCGGCCTGCGCCAGCAGCTCCCGGGCGGTCTTTCCCGTGGGTGCCCCGGTCTCCGTCGGTCCGGCCTCTGTCATGTACGTTCCTCTGTCCGCGCAGCCCGGCTGCCGTCCCGCCCGGCACCTGCCCCGGGCGATTCATATCGTGCCACGCGGTGCCGACAGCGCCTTCTGCTCAGGGCGCCGGAGGACGGCGTTCCGCCGGGGACAGCAGCAGGATCTCCAGGGCCCGCGCACAGGAGCGGGCCTGCGACAGGAACCACTCGGTGCGCGCGTTCGTGATCACGGACGGCGTGGCCCGGACCGCGAGGGCGAAGCGCGCGTACCCGCACCCGTCCAGCACCGGGACCGCCAGGGTCCGCACCCCGTACGCCGACTCGCCGTCGTTGAGCGCGTACGAGTCGGACCTGACCTTCGCCAACTCGGCCTCCAGCGCGGCAGGTTCGACGATCGTGCGGTCGGTGAACGCGGGGAGCGGAGGGAGGGAGGAGGGCCCGCCCTCGCCCGGCCGGGCCCAGGCCAGCAGTATCTTGCCGAGCGCCGTGGAGTGAAGTGGTCTGCGCAGCCCCACCTTCGGGGTGACCGAACCACCCGCGACGATCACCGCATGGGGGCCGCTGCGCAGCGCCAGGTCCGCGGTGGCCCCCGTGCGCTCGGCGAGATCCGCCAGCTCCGGAGCGGCCAGGTGCAGACCGCGCTGGTGGTACGAGAGCCGGCCCAGTTCGGTCACGGCGGGGCCGAGCCGGTAGCGGGACGTACGGGCGTCCTGCTCCAGGAAGTCCGCGCCGAGCAGTGTCCGGGCCAGCCGGTGCGCCGTGGAGACCGGGAGTCCGAGGCGGCGGGCGAGGTCGGACGCGCTGAGGTCGGGGCCGTTTTCGTGGAAACAGTGCAGCACGTCCAGGGCGCGCCGAACCGCCTGCGCTCCGCCGGGAGCACGCGCCGCCGCGGCCTCGGTCATATCGGGTCACTCTCCGTTCGTGAGGGGGGATGTCGGGGCATATGGTTGCCACATTACGGGAGTCGAGAGCCCGGACAACGCTGCGGTGAAACACTCCGTTCATACTCAATCCCACATCATGGGAAGCGAGTTGTGGGTCGACGTGCGGCCGTGGCAGGCTGCTGCCCGTCACCACCGACGAGCAGAAGGGAGCAGTGCCGTGACCGGCCGCCGAACCGCGATCTCCGCACCCGCCGCTCCGGTCCTGCTCGCCCTCACGCTGCGCCGTCACGTGGACCTGGCGCGGGTCTCCAGCGCCGTCTGTCGCTGACCCTCCTTCCTTACCCGCACTTCTTCTCCCCCTCGCCCGCCGCGTTCTCGACGCGGCCCGGGTCCTGTCGCCGCACACGGTGCCCACATCTCCGACGTACGTGCCGCACGCCCTGACTCCATCCCTTCGCCGACCTCTCGGGAAGACTCCATGACGCATGCCGTCCTGCCCAGGACGCTCTGGTTCACCCGCTGCCCCGTCCCCACCGCGACCGGCATCGCCGCCGACCGGCAGTGGCTCACCGAAGAGTTCGCCCCCGACGGCATCACGGTGCGCTCCCTCCAGGACGCCGCACCCGACGCGGACCGGGCCGCCCATTTCACCCACGCCCTGCCGGGCCTCTTCCGCGAGGGCGGCAACGTCCCCGCCCTGTGGGCCCGTTCGCGCGGTGAGCGGACACGGCTGATCGGTCTCACCTGGATCGAGGAACGGCAGACCGTACTGGTCGGGCCCGGCTCCGGCATCAGGGGCGTCGAGGCCCTGCGCGGGCTACGGCTCGCCGTTCCCGCGCACGACATCGCCGTCGACTTCTGGCGGGCCATGGCCCTGCGCGGCTTCGAGGGCGCGCTCACCGGTGCCGGACTCGCACCGGACGACGCCACACTCGTCGACGTACCCGCGGCGGAACACCAGGGCCAGTGGGCGGCCGAGCTGGCGGCGCTGCGACGCGGTGACGTCGATGCCGTGTACGTGAAGGGCGCACTGGCCGTCGAGGCGGCACGGCGGGCGGGCGCCGAGGTCGCCGTCGAGCTCGACGAACTGCCCGACCGCCGGTTCCGGATCAACAACGGCACCCCGCGCCCCATCACCGTCCATCAGCAGCTCCTCGACGACCACCCCGACCTCGTCGACCGCTTCCTCGCCGTCCTGCTCCGGGCCGCCGACTGGGCCGCCGGACAGCCCGGCGAGGTCGCCCGGATCCTCGGCGCCGAGACCGGGGCGGGCACCGAGGGCGTCGCCGGGGCCTACCGGCCCGGCACCCACCTCACCCTCCACCCCGATCTCTCCCCGCAACGCCTCGCCCTCCTTGCCGAACAGGAGGCCCGGCTGCGCGCCCACGGCTTCCTGCCCGAACCCGTCGACGTCATGGACTGGGCCGACCCCGAACCGCTGCGCCGCGCCACCGCACTCGCCCACAGGCACCCCTCCGCCTCCGCACTTCCCGCCCCCTGAGCCACGAGGACCCCCAACGCCATGAAGCTTCCCCGACCACTGCGTACGGCCGTCGCCCCCGCGCTCCTCACCACCACCGCACTCCTCGTCCTGACCGCGTGCGGAACCTCCGGGGCCGACAACGGCAGCGGCGGTGCCGGGAGCACGGTGGACATCCGTATCCCCGACCCCGGCAACTCCGGTGTGCTCGCCCTCGGCAAGAAGGACGGCAGCCTCGACAAAGCGCTCGCCGAGGTCGGTGCCAAGGTGCGGTGGACCGGCAGCGCCGGGCCCTTCGCCCCGGCCGCCCAGGCGATGAACGCCGACCAGCTCGACATCGCCACCGGCTCCATCACCTCCGGCATCACCTCGCTCGCCCAGCGCCCCGGATTCAAGTTCTTCACCGCCGTCGACCCGGACGCGGCGGGCGAGGGCATCCTCGTCAAGAACGGCTCCGGCATCGACTCGGTCGCCGACCTGGTCGGCAGGAAGGTCGCCGTCAACCAGGGGGGCACCGGCGAATACCTGCTGCTGAAGGCGCTCGCCGAGGCCGGTGTCCCCGCCGACAAGGTCGAGCGGGTCTATCTGCGCCCCGACCAGACGGCCGCCGTCTTCAACGCGGGCAAGGTCGACGCCTGGGCCGTCTGGGCGACCTACGCCGTCGCCGAAATCGGCACGGGCAAGGCGCACTTCGTCGCCGACGGCGCCGCGATCGGCTCCGACAACTACAGCCTCAACGCCGTACGCACGGGCTTCGCGGAGCAGCACCCGGAGGTCGTGAAGGCGCTCTACCAGTACCTCCACGACGCCGGCGCCAAGGAGAAGCGGGACCCGGCGGCGTACCTCAACGTCTTCACGGACGTGGGACCGACCGCCGTCACCGGCAAGGCGAAGCAGGTCCAGACCGACGTCACCCGCAAGGGCGGCACGGTCGGGCCCATCGGACCCGAGGACATCAAGCGCTTCGAGGCCGTCGCCGACTTCTACGCCGCACAGAAGGTCACCACGACCAAGGTCGACGTCGCCGCGCACCTCCTCGACATCGAGAAGCTGAAATGAGCGACACCACCCTGACTCCGGGGCTCGTCCGGCCACGCCCCCAGCGGCGCAGGGCCCGCGGCCGCGCCCGCTCCGCCACCGTCCGGGCCCTCGGCCCCGTCGTCCTTCTCGCGCTCTGGTGGGCGGCGTCCGCCACCGGACTCCTCACCCCCGACGTGCTCGCGTCGCCCGCCGAGGTGCTGCGTGCCGTGGGGGAGCTGTGGGGCAACGGGCAACTGCCCGACGCGCTCACCACCTCCCTCACCCGCTCCGGACTCGGTCTCCTCATCGGGCTCGCCGCCGGGCTGACCCTCGGGATCACCACCGGATTCACCCGCCTCGGCGACGAACTCCTCGACTCCTCCCTGCAGACCCTGCGCACCATCCCGTTCCTCTCCCTGGTGCCCCTGTTCATGGTCTGGTTCGGGATCAACGAGACCGCGAAGATCCTGCTCATCGCCGTCGCCACCACCTTCCCGATGTATGTGTCGACATCGAGCGGGGTGCGCAACACCGATCCCGAACTCGTCGAAGCCATGCGCAGCTTCGGCATGGGACGGCTCGCTCTCGTGCGCGAGGTCGTCCTGCCCGGAGCACTGCCGTCCCTGCTCGCCGGACTGCGGCTCTCCATGACGCTCAGCGTGATCGCGTTGATCGCCGCCGAGGAGATCAACGCGACGGCCGGCATCGGCTATCTGATGTCCCAGGCGCAGAGTTACGCCCGCACCGACATCCTCGCCGTCTGCATCCTCGTCTACGGGCTGCTCGGCCTCACCGCCGACATCGTCGTACGGCTGCTGGAGCGCGTACTGATGCCCTGGCGCGCCCCGAGGGGAGCCACCCGATGACCGAGCAGACCCCACAGGCCGCGGTCCGGGTGCGCGGGCTGCGCCGCGTGTTCGGCGACCGCGCCGTGCTCGACGGCCTTGGGCTGGACATCGCACGGGGCGAGTTCGTCGCCCTGCTCGGCGCCAGTGGAAGCGGCAAGACGACGCTGCTGCGCATCCTGGGCGCACTCGACGGCGCCGACGAGGGAGAGGTCCTCGTCCCCCGGGCACGCACCGTCGTCTTCCAGGAGCCCCGCCTCGTACCGTCGAAGAAGGTCCTCGCCAATGTGACGGTGGCGCTGCCGCGCGGCCATTGTGGGCACGGGCTGCGGGCCCTGGCCGAAGTCGGTCTGGAACGGCACGCCGACGCCTGGCCCGCCACCCTCTCCGGCGGCGAGGCCCAGCGGGTCGCGCTCGCCCGCGCCCTGGTCCGTGAGCCCGAACTGCTGTTGCTGGACGAGCCGTTCGCCGCGCTCGACGCCCTGACCCGGCTGAGGATGCAGGACCTGGTGGGGGAGCTGTGCCGCAACCACCGGCCCGCCGTCCTCCTCGTCACCCACGACGTCGACGAAGCGGTACGGCTCGCCGACCGGGTCGCGGTCCTGCGCGACGGCCGGCTCGTCACCGACGAGCCCGTCGCCGTCGACCGGCCGCGCGAACCCGGCGACCCCGCGCTCGTGGCCCTGCGCCGACGACTCCTCGACGACCTCGGGGTCGAGACGGCCCCGCGCCCCTCGCACCCCCCAACCACCCCCGAACGCACCGAAGCCGGAGTGATCTGAATGGCCATCACCATCGGAGTGCACAGCAGCAACCCGTCCCTCTACCACCTGTACCACCTCTCCCGGCTGGGCCTGGCCCAGGAGGAACTGGCCCCGCTGGGCGAGAGCGTCGTCTTCCACCCGTACACCGACGGGGTCCGCACCGGAGAACTCCTCGGCCAGGGCGTCATCGACTTCGGCGGCACCGGCTCCACCCCGCCGGTCACCGCCCAGGCGGCGGGCCACGACATCGTGTACACCGCCGTCTCCGCCCCGCGCCCCGAACACGGCGCGCTCCTCGTCCCCGAGGACAGCCCCGTGCGGACCGTCGCCGACCTCAGGGGCACCACCGTCCACCTCGCGATCGGCTCCTGGCAGACCCATCTGATCGCCAAGGCGCTCGACGACGCCAGGCTCTCGTACGCCGACGACATCACCGCCGTCCGCAGCGGCGACGGCAGCGAGGAACTGCTGCGCACCGGTGCCATCGCCGCCTGGGTCGCGCAGGGCGCCCAGCTCGCCGCGGCCCGCCGCACCGGCGGGCTGCGCACCCTGATCCGTACCGGCGACGTGATCAGCGACCGTTCCGTCTTCTTCGCCCGCCGGGACCTGGCCGAGAACCGCCCCGAGATCATCGAGGCGCTCACCCGCGCCCTGCGACGCGCCGACGACTGGGCAGCGGCCCATCCCCGCCGGGCCGCCCAGATCGCCGCCGCCGACCTCGGCGGATCCGCCGACGACTGGGAGACCGCGCTGCGCACCCTGCCCTGGAAGATCGAGCCCGTCACCGACGCCTTCATCGCCGAGCAGCAGGAGGCGGCCGACATCTTCCACCGCACCGGCTTCATCGACCGGCCGGTCACCGTCGCGCACGCCCGCGCCGGTGCCCTCGCCGGCAAGGTGGCGTGACCGCATGGCGACCGAAGTCCTCTGGTACATCATCCCGCGCGAAGGCGCCTACCCCTGGGAGCCGGAAGGACGGCGGCCGGTGGATCTCGGCTACCTCGCCCAGCTCGCCGGTACGGTCGAACGCCTCGGCTACAGCGGTGCGCTGCTCGCCACCGACCTGTACGACGTCTGGCCGCTCGGCAGCGCACTCGCCGCCTCCACCAGCACCAGGTTCAAGCCCCTACTGGCCGTCCACCCCGGCCTGATCTCGCCCACCCTGCTCGCCAAGATGGCCCTCAGCTTCGACACCCTCTTCGGTGGCCGGCTCCGCTTCAACGTGGTCAACGGCTCGACCAAGTCGCTCCAGGAGTACGGACTCCACGTGGAGCACGACGAGCGGTACGAGCTGAGCGCCGAGTACTGGTCGATCGTGAAGCGGCTGACCGCAGGCGAGGTCTTCGACCACAAGGGCCGCTTCTACGACCTGAAGAACGCCGGCGCGTCCTTCAGGGAGCTGAAGCCGGTCCAGGAATCGCATATCCCGCTCTGGTTCGGCGGCTCCTCCGGCCCCGGCATCGAGATGGCGGCCGAGCACGTCGACGTCTTCCTGACGTGGGGCGAGCCCCCGCACCTGCTCAAGGAGAAGCTGGAGCGGGTCAGGGCGCGCGCCGCCGCCCACGGCCGCACGCTCAGGATCGGACTGCGTCTCCACCTCATCGTCCGCGACACGCAGGACGAGGCGTGGGCGGCGGCCGACCGGCTCCTCGACGTGACGAGCGACGCGACGTACGCGCGCCAGGTGGGCGACCGGGCGGGAGAGGACGGCGTGGGCTGGCAGCGCCAGTTCCGCCAGCACGGCGGCAAGGTCCCCGCCCACGCCCGCGAACTGGAGGCGTACCCCAACATGTGGCCGGGCATGAGCCTCTTCCGTCCGGGCCCCGGCACCGCGGTGGTCGGCTCGACGGCCCAGGTGGTCGAGCGGCTCGAGGAGTTCGAGGACCTGGGCGTCGACACCTTCATCCTCTCCGGCAACCCGCTGCTGGAGGAGGCCCACCGAGTGGCGGAGACCGTGCTTCCGGCGCTGGGGGTGAGGGTCTGAGACACGGCGGCCGATGCTCCGTACGGTGGCCGGGCGGCCACCGTACGGCGTAAGAGGAGCTCACAGGCACCGGGTATGCCCGGCGGGCGCGGGCTGCGGTCGTCAGTGCCCGGTGCGAGACTCGGAACGTCGGGAATGATGCGCCTGCACCGCGAGAACGGGCCTCATCGAAGGAGCTCGCCATGCTCACCACCCGTTTTGTCACCGGAGCGCCCAACTGGATCGACCTGGGCACGCCCGACCTCGACGGGGCCATCGCGTTCTACTCCGGTCTGTTCGGCTGGGAGTTCCTGGCCGGGGGCCCGGAGACCGGCGGTTACGGCATGTTCACACTGGACGGCAGGACGGTCGGCGGCGCGATGGAGGTCACCGAGGAGCGGGCGAAGCCGTCCTGGTCGGTGTACTTCCGGTCACCGGACGCCGATGCCACTGCACGGGCGGTCGAGCAGGCCGGCGGCAGCGTTCCGTTCGCCCCGAGAGATGTGCTGGACTTCGGCAGGGCGGCCGGTTTCAAGGACCGGGCGGGGGCGTTCTTCGGTGTCTGGCAGCCGAAGGAGAACCCGGGCCTCGGCGTCGTGGGGGTAGCGGGCTCCTTGTGCTGGGCCGAGCTGTACACCCCGGACGTCCCGGCGGCCGCCGCGTTCTACGGTGCCGTGTTCGGCTGGGAGACCGGGCTGACACCGTTCCCCGGAGGCGGCGGGTCCTATACGGTGATCCGGACCGAGGGCGGTGGGCAGGGGGCGAGTTTCGGAGGCTTGGTGCCGCTCGACGCCGTTGCGACACGAGCGGTGGCCGGACCGCACTGGCTGCCGTACTTCGAGGTCGACGACTGCGACGCCGCCGTCGCGGACGTGGAGCGGCTGGGCGGCAAACTGACGCTGGAGCCGCTGGAGATGGAAGGCGTCGGCACGTTCGCCGACGTAGCCGATCCGGACGGCGCGGAATTCGCGTTGATCAAGAGTGCGCCGACACCGGAAGGCTGACCGGAAGCCATCGGCGCGCCGCATTGATGAAGCGTTGATCAGTCGTTTATCGCGACCGGGCACGGTGGGTTCCATGCTGATCAACACCGCGGCCGACCCCGCGCTCGCCTGGCAGGAGACGGCGCTGTGCGCGCAGGCGGGGCCCGAGTTCTTCTTTCCTGCTCCCGGCAGCTCCACACGTGAGGCCAAGCAGCTCTGCAACGCCTGCGAGGGGCGCGAGGCGTGCCTGGAGTACGCCCTCGCCAACGACGAGCGCTTCGGCGTATGGGGCGGCCTCTCCGAGAAGGAGCGGGAGCGGCTGCGCAGAACGGGTCGCGACCGGGCCTGAACCCGCCCGGACCGGGCACCGGCCGCACCGAGGCGTGCGGGCCCGCCGGTCCCCGCAGCCGGACAGGCTCCGCCGGCCTGGGAAGATGCCCGCATGAACGATCACGCCAGGGACGCACTGCTCGCGACGGCCGTACGAATCCAGCCGGCTGCTGCTGGAACTGCTCGCCGCCACCAGCGAGGACCCGCGCGTGCGCCGGTACCGGCGCGCTATCGAGCATTACGCGCAGGACCTGCACGCGACGATGTGAGCCGGGCGCGCAGGCCTGGCCCCGGCCGCTGGACAGGGTGGCCGACCCATGGTCCGTCCAGCGGCCCAGGAGCGCCGGACGCGGCGTCAGGCCCCGGCGCGCGCGGCCATCCGTGCCTTGCGGGCAGCGAGCTTCTCGTCGAACTTCGCCGCTTCGCCGTCCAGGCCGCCCATGTACAGGCCCAGCTCCTCCTGCGCCTGCAGCCCCTCTGGGCCCAGGCCGTCGATGCTGAGGACCTTCAGGTAACGGAGCACCGGCTGGATCACGTCGTCGTGATGGATGCGCATGTTGTAGATCTCGCCGATCGCCATCTGCGCGGCGGCCCGCTCGAAGCCCGGCATGCCGTGACCGGGCATCCGGAAGTTGACGACGACGTCACGCACGGCCTGCATGGTCAGATCCGGGGCGAGTTCGAAGGCCGCGCCGAGGAGGTTGCGGTAGAAGACCATGTGCAGGTTCTCGTCGGTCGCGATCCGCGCCAGCATGCGGTCGCAGACCGGGTCGCCCGACTGATGCCCGGTGTTGCGGTGCGAGACGCGGGTGGCCAGCTCCTGGAAGGCGACGTACGCCACGGAGTGCAGCATCGAGTGACGATTGTCCGACTCGAAGCCCTCCGCCATGTGCGCCATCCGGAACTGCTCCAGTTTGTCCGGGTCGACGGCGCGTGAGGTGAGCAGATAGTCGCGCATCACGATGCCGTGCCGGCCCTCTTCAGCGGTCCAGCGGTGCACCCAGGTGCCCCAGGCGCCGTCACGGCCGAAGAGGGAGGCGATCTCATGGTGGTAACTGGGGAGGTTGTCCTCGGTCAGCAGATTCACGACCAGCGCGATCTTGCCGATGTCGGTGACCTTGGACTGGTCGGCCTGCCAGGCCTCACCGTCCTCGAAGACGCCCGGGAAGTTCCGCCCGTCGGAGAACGGCACGTACTCGTGGGGCATCCAGTCCTTGGCGACCTTGAGATGGCGGTCGAGCTCCCTCTCCACCACCTCTTCCAGGGCGTGGAGCAGATGGGCGTCGGTCCACGCCCGGGGACTGCCGAGGTGGGGAGCGGTGATCGTCACGGGGACTCCTGGGGACGGGAGAAGTACCTACGGGAACGTAGGTTACGAGACCGTAGGTTAAAGCGGCGGTAAGGCCACCGCCAAGCCCGCTCCCGCGATGCCCGATTACGTAACGTTATGTACGCAGGTCGTGAAGGGCGGAGGTCATCACTCCGCCGGGCTCTGAGGCGTTCCGGATCTCCCTCGGATGCCCCGATGAGGGGTCGTGTCGGGGCCGGTGGACCCGGGAGGGCGCTCTCATCCGCCGTCGTCCGGGAGCTCCAGCTCCAGGTCCCGGCGCAGATATTCGGCCGTGAACGAGGTGCGATGAGCAAGCAGCGCCGCCGGGGTCCCCTCGAAGACCAGCTCGCCGCCGTTCCTGCCGCCCTCCGGGCCGAGGTCGATCACCCAGTCCGCGCGTTTGAGCACATCGAGGTTGTGCTCCACACAGATCACGCTGTTGCCGGCGTCGACGAGGCGGTCGAGCAGTTCGACGAGCGTGCCGGTGTCCGCCATGTGCAGTCCGGTCGTCGGCTCGTCCAGGACGTAGACACTGCCCGTGCGGTGGAGCCGGGTGGCGAGCTTGATGCGCTGTCGCTCACCGCCGGAGAGCGTGCTGAGCGGCTGCCCCAGCGTCAGATAGGTCAGGCCGACGTCGTCGAGCGTGCGCAGCTTCCGCATCAGTGCCCGGTCGTCGAAGAGCTCGGCCGCCCGTGCGGCCGTCATCTCCAGCACATCGACGATGGACGCGCCACCGACCCGGTGCTTCAGCACGTCGTCGTGGAAGCGCCGACCCTCGCACACCTGGCAGGTGGTGGTCACCGGGTCCATGAAGGCGAGATCCGTGCAGATGACGCCACGGCCCGAGCAATGCCCGCACGCCCCGGAGGAGTTGAAGCTGAACAGACCCGGATCGACGCCGTTCTCCCTGGCGAAGATCCTCCGGATGGAGTCCAGCGCGCCGAGGTACGAGGCCGGGGTGGAGCGGGACGACGCGGTGATCGCGCCCTGGTCGATGACCACCGCGTCCGGGTACGCCGCCGTGAACACCCGGGACACCAGCGTCGACTTGCCGGATCCAGCGACCCCCGTCACGACCGTCAGCACACCCTCGGGGAACGCCACGTCCACCCCTTTGAGGTTGTGCAGTGCGGCGCCCGTCACCGGCAGCCGCCCGGTGGGGGCGCGGACGGTCTCCTTCAGCGGCATCCGACGGCGCAGGCACCGGCCGGTGAGGGTGTCCGCCTCGCGCAACCGGTCCACCGGGCCTTCGAACACGATGTGTCCGCCGTTGCTGCCCGCTCCCGGTCCCATGTCGACGATGTGGTCCGCGACCGCCATCACGTCCGGGTCGTGCTCGACGACGACGACGGTGTTGCCCCGGTCGCGCAGCCGCACCAGGAGATCGATCAGCCTGCCGACATCGCGCGGATGCAGGCCCACGCTCGGCTCGTCGAAGACGAACGTCAGCCCGGTCAGTGAACTGCCCAGGTGCCGGACCATCTTGAGCCGCTGTCCCTCCCCGCCCGACAGGGTGGTGGTCTCCCGGTCCAGGCTGAGATAGCCGAGGCCGATACCCACCAGACGCTCCAGCCGTTCGCGTGCGGCCGAGGCGATCGGACCGGCCACCGGGTCGTCGATCCCGGCCAGTACCTCCACCAGATCGGCCACCTCCATCCGTCCGTAGTCGGCCACGGTCAGCCCGTCGACACGGGTGGCGAGTGCCGCGGCGTTCAGCCGCGCGCCACCGCAGGACGCACACACCGACTCCGTGGTGAAACGCCGGGCGGCCTCGCGCCGCCGCTCGGAGAGCGCCTCGGTGTCCCGCTTCAGATAGAGCCGGGTGAACCGCTCGGCGATCCCCTCGAAACGCATGTCGGCCGATGTCGACTTCAGTTGCAGCCGTACGGTGAACCCTCCTCCGTACAGCAGGAGCCGGAGCTCTTCCGCGGTGAAGTCCGCGAGCGGCTTGTCGTTGTCGAAGCGCCCCGAGCCCGCGTACAGCTGCCACTCCCAGCTGCCCACCGAGAGCCCCGGTAGCAGCAGCGCGCCCTCGTTGAGCGATTTCGTGAGGTCGATCGCCCGGTCGACGTCGAGGCGGACCGTGCGCCCCACGCCGTCGCACTCCGGGCACATTCCCGCGGGGTCGTTGAAGGAGTACGCGGTCGCCGGGCCCGCACTCGGTGTCCCGTATCGCGAGAACAGCACCCGGATCACCGACCAGATGTCGGTCATCGTGCCGACGGTGGAGCGGGCGTTGCCGCCGATCGGCTTCTGGTCGACGACGACCGCCACGGAGAGGTCGTCGATGGAATCGGCATGGGGCCGCTCGTACTTCGGCAGCCTGTTGCGGATGAACCAGGTGAAGGTCTCGTTCAGCTGGCGCTGCGACTCCACGGCGATCGTGTCGAAGACGATCGACGACTTGCCCGACCCGGAGACTCCGGTGAAGACGGTGATCCGTTCCTTGGGGACGGTGAGGGAGACATCGCGCAGATTGTTCGCGCGTGCTCCGGTGATGACGATGCTCCGGTCCTGTTTCCGATCCATGCGCCGAAGCTAACGGCGATACCCGACAGCTCCTGTCCGGATTTTCCGGGTGGGTGGGATGTTCTCCGGGACCGGGCACCGGCCCCGCCGGCGGAGCGCTCGGAGTCGTCGGCGTACTCGGAGTGAACGCGTGCGGGGACACAGGGGCGCGGCGGGGCGGGACGGTCAGAGCAGATGGTCCGCCGCGCCGGACTTCACCGCGGAGATCAGCGCCCGCAGCGCCTCCATGGAGTCGCTGACATAGGCACCCGTGTCCGTGGTGGTGCCGATGTACGCCCTGCCCTGGTCGTCGAGTCCGAAGCGGAAGCAATTGGCGCCTTCGCTGCAGAAGGCATCGTCCCAGCAGATGTCGGTCATGTTCTCTCTCCTCAGAGGTCCTGGGCTATGGATCGGATGAAGTCGCGCGATTCCTCGACCGGCAGCGCCAGCGTACGCAGGCGCTCCAACAGGCCCCGGTAGCGGCGCAGTTGCATGTCGGATTCCAGCAGCATCGAACCGTGTGAGGAGTCGAGCTGCACGGTGTCGAGCTGGGGTACCGCGGCGCCCACGTAGGTGAACGACTGTCCGGCGCCCGGAAAACCGCCGGCGGCGAACGGGATGACCCGGACCGTGATCCGGTCCCGCTCGGACTGGTCGACGATGTGGTCCAGCTGCGCCCTGGCCACCTTGGGTCCGCCGAACTGCATGCGCAGCGCCGCCTCGTGGACGATCGACTCGTACAGCGGTGGCCGGTCCCGCCTCAGCACCTCCTTGCGGCGCAGCCGCAGGGAGAGCCGGGCCATCAGGTCGGGTCCGGGCAGTTGCGGATCGGCCGTGTCGAACACCGCTCGGGCGTGGTCCTCGGTCTGCAGCAGGCCGGGAATGTGTGTGGTGGTCGATGTCGTCAACTCCACCGCGTGATATTCGAGTTCGGCGATGTCGAGCAGTCCGGGGAGCAGCAGCCCGCGATGCTCCTCCCACCATCCCCTGGCCCGTTCCTGGGCGATTTCGGCGAGCAGGTCGACCAGACCGGTGTCCGGGCAGCCGTAGTTGAAGGCGAGGGTGCGGACCCGCTCGGCGCTGATGCCGAAGCGGCCGGATTCGATGTTCGGGATGCGGGTGCGGTCGACGCCCAGCAGGGCGGCGGCCTGCTGCACCGACATTCCCGACTGCTCGCGCAGCTTGCGCAGTTCGTGCCCGAGGCGCTGCTGCCGGGCGGTCGGGGTGCTTCTGGGCGGCACGACACATGTCCTTCCGAGGGTGGAGGTTGAACGAAACGACCAGAACGGCACAAGTGGTAGCACTGTGCTCCGACGTGCGCTACGGTCGGTAGCGCAAGTCTCACACGGGGCGACCATGCCTATGTGTGATCGTCAACACAATTACCGGAAATGTGAGCATCTTGATGAAGGGCGCACTGCGTTGCCTTCCGGCCCTCGCGTCGGCCGGACCCCACCCTCCGGTGACGGACAACCTCAGCTATTCGTTCGCACTGCCGGGCGGCGCCTTCTGCGCCGGTCTCGCACGCAGTGCCGTGGGTGAGCTCCTCACCCGGCACGGCCTCGCGGAGCTCCGCGAGACAGCCGTCCTCGCCGCTTCCGAACTGGTCGCGACCGCCTATCGGTTCACCCCGGACCGGGAAATGCTGCTGCGGGTGCACTGGCAGTTCGACGCGCTGCGCGTCATCCTCTACGACCAGCATCCGTCCCACGGCTCCGCCGAGAAGTCCGAGACCTGCCGCGAACGCCGCAGCGAAAGCATGTGGCTGCTGGCTGCCGCGGTCGATGCACACGGCGGGGACTGGGGGCTGGCTCCGGCGCTGACCCCGTCCGGCGGCTGCAAGGCCTGGGCCTTACTCCACCACTGACCCCACCGCCGACCGTTCCTCACCGTGCACGCCGCGGCGCCCCTAGTGTCCTGCGCCAGGAATTCGATCAAGATATGCGGCGAGGCGTTCGAGGATCTCGTCGGCGCTCTTCGTCCAGGCGAAGGGGCGGGGGTTC
>NZ_JBEYTM010000060.1:0-48804 GCF_040643055.1 Streptomyces sp. NPDC047515 | reverse complement strand
CGTAATCCCTGGCGGGCGTGCGACGACAGCTACGGCACCTCGCCGCGTTGTCGGAACGCCCGAATACATCCAGTATTCGGGCGTCCCTCCGCCTTGCGATGCACCGCATCCGACGCCGCACGCTGATCCACCTGGGATTACGGGACAGCCCTTTGCCGCGCGGCGTGGTTCAGGGCCCTGGCGCCGGTGGCACCCCCGCCAGGATCCGGGGCTCCTCCCTGTCGTACTGGCGGCGGGCCTCGGCCGCCGTGAAACGGGGGAGGACGGTTCCCAGCCAGCCCGCCAGGAAACCGGCCGGGATGGAGACGAGCCCGGTCGTGGTGAAGGGGAACCAGTTGAAGTCGTACTCGGGGAAGACCGAGGAGGGGGAGCCCGAGACCAGATTGGTGCCCGTGATGAGCACCATGACGGTGACGGTGCCGACGATGAGGGTGCAGAGCAGTCCGGTACGGCTGAACCGCCGCCAGAACATGCTGTAGACCAGCGCCGGGGCGAGCGCCGACGCGCCGACGCAGAACGAGAGGGTCGCCAGCGCCTGCACGTTCCAGTGGCGGGCCACGACGGCGAGCGTGATGGCGAGCAGCCCGACGGCGACCGCCGAGATCTGTGCCGTACGCATCTCGGACAGGCCTGCCACCGGCTGCCTGTCCTGGCGGCGCACCCCGTGCAGGCCGTGGGCGAAGAGGTCGTGGGCGAGGGCGTTGGCACAGGCCAGGATCATTCCGGCGACCGAGGCGAGCAGTGTCAGGAAGATCGCCGTCGTCATCGTCGTGACGATCAGCGCGCCCATCTGGCCGCCGCCCGCGACGGCTCCGCTGACCTGCAGGATCGAGCTGTTCCCGGATGCCCCGGCGGCGGTGATGCCGTCATGCCCGACGAGAGCGCCGGCACCGAAGCCGATCACGACGAGCAGCAGACAGATCCCGGCGACCACGGAGACCGCCCAGGACAGTGAGCGGCGGACGGCCTGGGTGGAGGGGGCGCTCGTCATGCGCAGGGTGACGTGCGGCAGGCAGGCGGCGCCGAGCACCACGGTCAGTTCGGAACTGACCATGTCGAGCCCGCTGCCCTCGAACTGGAGCCCCGAGCGCAGATAGGCGCCCCCCGCCCCGCTGCCCTGCTGGGCGGCCGAGAGCAGGGCGCCGGTGTCCCAGCCGAACCGGTTCATGATCAGTACGGCGATGGTGAGGGCGGCGACGAAGAGGACCACGGTCTTCACGACCTGGATCAGCGAGGTGCCCTTCATGCCGCCGATCGCCGCGTAGCCGATCATCAGCATGCCGAGCCCGATGATGGCGCCGGTGCGGAAGCCCGAGCTGTCGAACCCCAGGATGAAGGCGAGGAGATCGCCGCTGCTCGCGAGCTGGACGACCATCATCGGCACCAGTGCGGCGAGAGCGGCCGCGCAGGCGGCGATGCGGACCGCGCGGCCGGGGGCGCGGCGTTCGAGCAGGTCGCCCATGGTGAACCCGCCCGCGTTGCGCAGCGGTTCGGCCAGCAGGAACATCAGCAGCACGAGCGAGAGGGTGATGCTCAGGGCGAGGATCAGCCCGTCGTAGCCGGTGAGGGCGATGATGCCGGTGGTGCCGAGGACCGTGGCGGCGGAGAGGTAGTCGCCCGCCAGGGCGAGGCCGCTGCGCAGGGGGGAGCGCGAGCGGGAGCCGGTGTAGAACTCGTGGAGGTCGTCGCGGTCCGGACCGGTCATCACGCAGAGCAGCAGCGCCACGGTGGCCACGGCGAGAAAGGCCACCAGGGACATGGTCTGCGCGGAGTTGTCGAATCCGTTCACTGGGCCGCTCCCGCTCTTCGGAGCCGGGCGGCGAGCGGATCGACGGTCTGCCGGGCGGTCCGCTCGTACAGGACGACGGCGAGCAGCGTCACCGGGAGCTGGCAGAGGGCGAGCGCCAGGCCGAGGTTGAGACCAGCGAACAGGGGCCGGTCCATCAGGTCCTTGGCGAAGCCGGAGAGCAGCAGGAAGGCGATGAAGTAGCCGAGTGCGGTCAGCGTCGTGATGCGCCGCAGCAGCCGGTAGGCGGTGCGCAGCCGGCGCAGATCGCCGTGACGGGTGGGCGTGGGCGCGGGCGCGGCGGGTGTGTCCGTCCATTCCGCGGGCGGCGAGGGCTGCGAACTCTGCCAGGGGAGCAGGTAGTCGGGGTGGTACGGGGGCGGGGGCTGATGCCGCCGGGACGGCTTCGGCAGCCGTTCGGGCCGGGAGGGAGGCGGGGACGGGGGCGGGTTTCCGTACGACATCTGGTGCTGCTCCTTGCAAGGCTCGGGTCCTGGGCCGGACGGCAAGGCAGGAGTGCGGTGGTGCTGTAGGAAGCGCGAACATTACTCGCGGGTATGGCAGTTGAGGAGAGTATGGCTTGAACTACCCACGGTAATGGCTCAGTTGCGTGAACTCTCGACGAAATGGAGCTCCCCGCACTACGGCGCGGGGGTGTCGCCGCCGGGCTCCTCGGTGAGGACCGGAAAGCGGCGCGGGGCCAGCAGGACCAGCACCAGCAGGGCGAGCGCCGCGGCCGCGGCGGCCCCCAGGTAGACATGGTCGACGGCTGCGTCGACGGCCCGCCGCAACTGGTCCGTGGCGGCGGCCGAGAGGCTGCCCGGGTCGTCCAGGGCGTGCGAGACCGCGTCCAGGTCGCCCGGCAGCCCGGGTACCGGGGCGGCGGCCAGCCGGGAGGTGAGGACCCCGTTGGCGACGGCGCCGAAGAGCGCGGCGCCGACGCTCTGGCCGACCTGTCGGCAGAAGAGCACCGACGCGGTCGTCGTGCCGCGCTCGGCCCAGCCGACCGTCGACTGCACCCCGACGATCAGCGGCAGCTGGAACAGCCCGAGCGCCGCGCCGAGCAGCAGCATGATCAGGGCGGGCTGCCAGGGCTCGCCCGGATACGGCAGCAGGGGGAAGGCGAGCAGTATCAACAGGGCGCAGCCCATGCCGATGATCGCGGTGAGGCGGAAACCGATGCGGTTGTAGACGCGGTTGGAGAATGCCGCCGAGACCGGCCAGCTCAGGGTCATCACGGACAGCACGAAGCCGGCGGCGATCGGGCCGAGGCCGAGCACCGACTGGGCGTACGTCGGCAGGAAGACGGTGGGGGCGACCATCAGCAGTCCCATCGCGCCCAGCGCGAGATTGACCGAGGCGATGGTCCGCCGCCGCCAGACCCAGCCGGGAATGATCGGCTCGGCGGCCCGCCGTTCGATGACGACCGTCAGCGCGCCGAGCACGACGCTGCCGGCCAGCAGCCCGAGGGACGGGGCGGAGAACCAGGGCCAGGCGACCCCGCCCTGGACGAGCGCGGTCAGCAGCAGGGCGCCGGTGGCGAAGACCGCGAGGGCGCCCGCCCAGTCGATACGGGGGCGGGGCGCGCCGGCCGCCCGGCGGGTGCGCGACGGCTCGTGGAGGTGGCGTACGACGAGCCAGAGCGCGACGGCCCCGATCGGCAGATTGATCAGAAAGATCCAGCGCCAGTCCGCGTACACCGCGAAGAGTCCGCCGATCACCGGCCCCGCGACCGCCGACGTGGCCCATACGGTCGACAGCTTGGCCTGGATCTTCGGGCGTTCCTTGAGCGGGTAGAGGTCGGCGGCGATGGTCTGCACGGTGCCCTGGAGGGCGCCGCCGCCCAGGCCCTGGACGACCCGGAAGGCGATCAGCGCGGCCATGTTCCAGGCGGCGGCGCAGAGCACCGAACCGAACAGGAACAGGACGATGCCGGCGATCAGGACCGGCTTGCGGCCGAAGGTGTCGGAGAGCTTCCCGTAGACCGGCAGAGTGACCGTCACGGCCAGCAGATAGCCGGAGAAGAGCCACGAGAAGACGGAGAAACCACCGAGATCGCCGACGATCTGCGGAACGGCGGTGGAGACGATGGTGCCGTCGATGGCCGCCAGGGCCATGCCGAGCATCAGGGCGGCCACCACCGGACCGCGTCCGCGCGGTGCCGCCGGGGACGGGGCCGGGTCCACCCCGGAGCCGGACATCGCTTCGGTACTGCCGCCCGCGCCGCTCACCAAGATTCCTTCCCCCTGCACGTATTTTCTCGTGACACTGTCTCACCCGTGGTTCCCGGTGGGGAGGGTGCCGCTGCTGGAGGACGGGCCCGACGCCCCGGCGGACCCCGGAGCGTGCGCCCATGGGTCCAGCCCCTGAGGCCCGTCTCCACCCAGGGGCCGATACCCCTAAGGGGCGCTCCCCACTTTTGCCCAGGGGTGCTTCCTCCCGGCGGAGGACGTGACGGCACGGGGCCGCTCCTTATCGTGTTCCTACACCGCGAGAAACGGCTGATTCCCGCCGTGGATGCGGCTGACCCCAGGGGGTGAGGTGGGGGAAACCCCACCCGAGGACTGCGCTGCGCACCAGCGCGCCGGCCCCCCTCGGAACACCAGACTTCATCCGTACACCGCGACATCTTGAACACTGACGGACATAGGAGAAAAACCGTGACAACGGCTGTAACCATTCCCAGGCACGGGGGCACTGGAGGGCGTACGGCCGTGGCTGCGCGGGCGCGGCAGGTCGTCAAGGCCTACGGGGCGGGGGAGACCCGTGTCGTCGCGCTCGACCATGTCGATGTGGACATCGCCCGCGGGCAGTTCACGGCGATCATGGGTCCTTCCGGCTCCGGCAAGTCGACCCTGATGCACTGCCTGGCCGGACTGGACACCGTGACCTCCGGCCAGATCTTCCTGGACGAGACCGAGATCACCGGGCTCAAGGACAAGAAGCTCACCCAGCTGCGCCGGGACCGGATCGGCTTCATCTTCCAGGCGTTCAACCTGCTTCCGACGCTCAACGCGCTGGAGAACATCACGCTGCCGATGGACATCGCGGGCCGCAAGCCCGACGCGGCCTGGCTGCGGCAGGTCGTGGAGACCGTCGGTCTCGCCGAGCGGCTGAAGCACCGGCCCACCGAACTCTCCGGCGGCCAGCAGCAGCGCGTCGCGGTGGCCAGGGCGCTCGCCGCCCGGCCGGAGATCATCTTCGGCGACGAGCCCACCGGGAACCTGGACTCGCGGGCCGGCGCCGAGGTGCTGAGCTTCCTGCGCAGGTCCGTCGACGAGCTGGGCCAGACCATCGTCATGGTCACCCACGATCCGGTCGCCGCCTCCTACGCGGACCGGGTGCTCTACCTCGCCGACGGGCGCATCGTCGACGAGATGCACAACCCGACGGCCGACCAGGTCCTCGACCGCATGAAGGACTTCGACTCCCGCGGGCGGACCTCATGACCGTCTGGAAGACATCGAGGCGCAACTTCTTCGCGCACAAGGGACGCATGGCGCTCTCCGCCGTCGCGGTCCTGCTGTCGGTGGCGTTCGTGTGCGGCACGCTCGTCTTCACCGACACCATGAACACCACGTTCGACAAGCTCTTCGCCGCGACCTCGGCCGACGTCACCGTGAGCCCGAAGAGCCCCGAGGACAACGACCGGCTCCCGGAGAACGGCAAGCCCGTCACGCTGCCCGCCTCCGCCGTCGAGCAGGTCGGCAAGGCCACCGGTGTGAAGTCCGCCGAGGGCGCGGTCAGCAGCATGTCCGTCACCGTCGTCGACAGTCACGACAAGAACCTGGGCCCCGCCTCGGGCGGCCCGACGATCGCGGGCAACTGGACCAGGAACGACCTGCGTTCGATGGAGATCACCTCCGGCCACGCACCGCGCGGCCCCACCGAGGTGGTGATCGACGCCGACACCGCCGACAAGCACCACCTGCGGATCGGCGACGAGCTGCGCACCATCGCAGCCCCCGGTGACATCAGCGCGAGGATCAGCGGCATCGCCACCTTCAAGGTCACCAACCCCGGTGCGGCGATCGTCTACTTCGACACCGCCACCGCGCAGACGAAGCTGCTCGGCGGGCCCGATGTCTTCAGCGCGATCTCCGTCACCGCCGAAACCGGCGTCTCCGACGCGCAGTTGAAGCAGAACGTCGCCACGGCGCTCGGTGACACCTCCGCGTACAAGCTCCAGACCCAGAAGGAGGCCGCGGACGCCGACAAGAACTCGATGGGCTCCTTCCTCGACGTCATGAAGTACGCGATGCTCGGCTTCGCCGGGATCGCCTTCCTCGTCGGCATCTTCCTGATCGTCAACACCTTCTCGATGCTGGTCGCCCAGCGCACCCGCGAGATCGGCCTGATGCGGGCCGTCGGCTCCAGCCGCAAGCAGGTCAACCGTTCCGTGCTCATCGAGGCACTGTTCCTCGGCATCCTCGGCTCCGTCCTCGGCGTCGGCGCGGGCATCGTCCTCGCCGTCGGCCTGATGAAGCTCATGGGCGCCGTGGGCATGGAACTGTCCACCGACGACCTCACGGTCGCCTGGACGACCCCGGTCGTCGGCCTCGCGCTCGGCATCATCGTGACCGTCGTCGCCGCGTACATCCCGGCCCGTCGCGCCGGGAAGATCTCCCCGATGGCCGCCCTGCGCGACGCCGGAACCCCGTCGGACGGCCGCGCGGGCCGGGTCCGGGCCGCGATCGGCCTGGTCCTCACCCTCGCCGGTGGCGCCGCGCTGCTCGCCGCGACGCGCGCCGACAAGTCGAGCGAAGGCTCGCTCTTCCTCGGTGTGGGCGTGGTGCTCACCCTGATCGGCTTCATCGTGATCGGCCCGCTGCTGGCCGGCTTCGTGGTCCGGGTACTGAGCGCGGTCATGCTGCGGATGTTCGGCCCCGTCGGACGGCTCGCGGAGCGCAACGCCCTGCGCAACCCGCGCCGCACCGGAGCGACCGGCGCCGCCCTGATGATCGGCCTCGCCCTGGTGGCCTGCCTCTCGGTCGTCGGCTCCTCCATGGTCGCCTCGGCCACCGAGGAACTCGACAAGTCGGTCGGCGCCGACTTCATCGTCCAGCCGTCCGGCGGCAACCCGACGCTCCTCGTGGACCAGGCGGTGAAGTCCCTGGAGTCCGTGCCGGACATCGAGCATTTCACCGGCTACAAGGTCGTCAGCGCCGGTCTCACGGCTCCCGACGGCACCACCGAGAACAAGGTCCTGGCCGCCGTCGATCCCACGTACCAGCAGGACGTCCGGCGCGAGACGGTCGCCGGGAAGCTGGCCGACGCGTACGGCAAGGACGCCATGTCCGTCGGAGACACGTACGCCACCAAGCACCACCTCAAGGTCGGCGACCGGCTCACCGTCGCGTTCAGGGGCGGCGAGACCGCGAAGCTGAGGCTTGCCGCGATCACCTCGGACGACGTGAACATCGACAAGGGCGCGATGTACACGAACGTCGCGACCGCCGCGCGGTACGTCCCCGCCGACAGCCTGCCGAAGAACATGATGATGTTCGCGAAGGCCGAGGACGGCAAGGAGAAGGAGGCGTACGCCGCGCTGAAGGCCGCCCTCGCCAAGTACCCGCAGTACGAGGTGAAGAACCAGGCCGACTTCAAGGAGCAGCTGAAGGACCAGATCGGCCAGCTGCTGAACATCGTCTACGGCCTGCTGGCGCTCGCGATCATCGTCGCGGTGCTCGGAGTGGTGAACACCCTGGCGCTGTCGGTGGTCGAGCGGACCCGCGAGATCGGACTGATGCGCGCCATCGGCCTCTCCCGCCGCCAGCTGCGCCGGATGATCCGTCTGGAGTCGGTGGTCATCGCGGTCTTCGGCGCCCTGCTCGGCCTGGGCCTGGGCATGGGCTGGGGCACGGCGGCCCAGAAGCTGCTGGCCCTGGAAGGGCTCAACGTCCTGGAGATCCCGTGGCCGACGATCCTCACGGTCTTCGTCGCCTCCGCCTTCGTCGGCCTGTTCGCGGCCCTGGTGCCGGCGTTCCGGGCGGGCAGGATGAACGTGCTGAACGCGATCGCCACGGAATAGCCGCGGCCACGGCCCACGTAGGATGACTGATCCGGCCCCGGGGTGTTCCTCCAAACACTCCGGGGCCGGACGCGTGCGGCCCCGGTCGGGGGCGTTCCCCGGGACCTTCCGCGACCGGGGCCGCTTGCACGAAGCTGCCGTGGCCCGTGCAGCAAGCTGACACGTCCGGGCACGCCCCCGCGCCCTCCTCGCTGGCATCGTCGTCCTGCCGGGAACCCCCGGCAGGACGCAACAGCCGAAGGGGAATCGTGTTCAGCTCTTCGCTCTCGCGCCGGCCGGTCGGCGCCGCACGCACTGCCGCCGTCACCGGTCTCGCCCTGGTCTCGCTCGCGCTCTCCGCCGGTGCCGCCTCCGCCTCGGGGACGGCCTCCTTCGGTTCCCCGGCCGGGCAACCCGGCCCCGTACAGGCCGATCGGACGGTCTGTACGAGCCTGCAGACGATACTGGACCGGCTCCCCCTGTCCGCCGCACCCGTTCAGGTGTGCAAGCTGGTCAACGGCTGGGACTAGCCCGTGGCCGACAGATCCCGCCCGGCGCGCGACGCCCGGCACGGACCCCCGCCGCGTCGGCGGAAGCATCCGGGTACGCCCGGTACGAGGGCGGTCCTTTGCCCCGCGGCCGCAGGCACCGGACGCCGCGCGTCCCGCCCTCCGGGCGGACGGCGCTGTTCGCCGGACACGGACTAGACCGCCGTGATGCGGTTTCAGCTGCTAGGGCCGCTGACCCTCACGGACGGCCCCGAGGCCGTCGTGCTCCAGCCTTCGAAGCCGACGATCCTGCTGGCCGCGCTTCTCCTGCACGCCAACGCCGTCGTGTCCGCCGACTACCTGCAGCGGGCCGTGTGGGGGGAGGAACAGCCGGCCACGGCCAAGGCCGCCCTCCAGACCTGCGTACTGCGGCTGCGCCGGCTCTTCACCAAACACGGGGTGACGGAGACCTCCATCGAGGCGGTGCCCGGCGGCTACCGGATCACCGCCGAGCCGCACTCGCTGGACCTGCTCGGCTTCCGGGACCAGGTGCGCCGTGCGGTTGCCATGTCCGAGGACCCGGAAGCGGAACTCTGCATGCTCAAGGACGCGCTGTCCCTCTGGCAGGGCTCACTGCTGGCCAATGTGCGCTCCGACGTGCTGCACCGGGACGAGGTGCCGCGGCTCGCGGAGGAGCGGCTGCGCAGTGTGGAACGGGTCTGCGATCTGCTGCTGGGTCTGGGGCGCTACGGGGAGGCCCTCGTCGAACTGTGGACGGCTACGCGCGTATACCCGGGCCACGAGCGGCTCCACGAGCAGCTGATCGAGGCGCTCTACCGGACCGGTCGGCAGACCCAGGCCCTCGCGGAGTACCGGAGGGTCAAGGGGTTCCTGCTGGACGAGCTGGGCGTCGACCCCTCTCCCGCGCTCCAGCAGCTGGAACTCGCGATTCTGCGCGGCGAGGACCCGGGGGCCGAGGACAGCCGGCCCCTTCGGCCGCCCGGTGCCCTCACGCGGGTCGTCCAAGGCGAGGTGGTCGTGGCCGACGGCCCCACCCCGGCGCCGGCGGGACGCGCGGCGGCGGCGCCCTGGGCCCCGCCCGTGGCCGCCGGAGCGTCGGCCGCCGCGGCCGTGCCGGGGGCGAGCGCGCCGGCCGTGGCCCCGGAGGTCCCCGTGGTTCCCAACTTCACCGGGCGGGACGCCGAGACCGCCGCCATGGTGGCCCGTCTCACCACCCCCGCCGCGTCCGGCGAGGACGACCGGCACCCGCTCACCGTGCTGGTGTCGGGGGCACCCGGCATCGGCAAATCGGCACTCGCCCATCACGTCGCGCACCTGGTCCGGGACGTCTTCCCGGGCGGCCGGCTGCTCATCCGCGCGACCCGGCCGGACGGCGAACCCCGTGGCGCCGCCGAGGTCGCGGCGGAGGTCTCGGCGGCCCTGCGCCCCGGACAGGCGGACGGACGCACCCTGTTCGTGCTCGACGACGTGCGCGACGCCGACCAGGTGCGCCCGCTGCTGCCCCTCGTCGCACAGGCGCGGGGAGCCGCGGTCGTCACCAGCCGGATGGGGCTCGCCGGGCTCGTCGCCACGCACGGCGGGTGGGTGCACCGGCTCTCCGCGTTCACCGGGGCGGAGTCGTACGCGCTGCTGCTGTCCGTGCTCGGTGCCGAACGGGTCGAGGCGGAGCCGGACGCCGGGCACCGGCTCACCGCGCTGTGCGGCCATTTCCCGCTCGCGCTGCGCATCCTGACGGCCCGACTGCTGACCCGGCCCGGACTGCGGCTCGGCGACGCCGTCGGCTGGCTGGGCCAGGACCCGCTCGCCCGGCTCACCCTCACCGACTCCCCGGGCCTGTCCGTGACGGCCCTGCTGGACGGGGCGCTGAACCGGCTCGACCCGCGGCTGTCCGAGGCGTTCCTGCGGGTCGCGGCAGCACCCGGGTCCGCCTTCACGGCCGAGGACGTCCCGGCCGTCACCGAGGCGGCCCTGGAACGGCTGGCCGACGCCGGGCTGCTGGAGGACGGCCCGCCGGGCCCGTACCGCATCCACGAACTGCTCCGCGCCTACGTACGAAGAACCGACCAGGAACGCATCCGCCGCACAGAGAAGGTGTGACCCCATGGCCGAGAGTGCCGAGACTGCCGAGAGTGCCGAAACCGCAGTGACCGGGACGTTCGACGCGCTCGCCGCGACCCGGCCGCGCATCCGCCGGGACGTGCTGTTCACCGAGACCCCCGGCGGGGTGCTCTTCCACAACGCCGACGGCGGGTTCCATCTGGCCGGGCGCACCGCCTACCGCTTCGCCTCCCTCGTCGTCCCGCACCTGGCCGGCCACCACCGGCTCGCCGACGTCTGCGCGGGCTTCGGGCCGGGACAGCGGGCGATGGCGGCGGAGTTGGTGAGGACGCTGTTCGAGCGGGGCTTCGCCCGCGACGTGCCCGAGTCCGGCACCGGGGCCGGGCCGGTACCGGACGAGGTGGCGGAGCGGTTCGCGGCCCAGATCGCCTATGTCGACCACTACGTGGACGGTGCGCCGGAGCGCTTCGCCCGCTTCCGCGCCACTCGCGTCGCGGTGCTCGGGGACGACGAGATCGCCCGGTGGTGCGCGCTGAGCCTGCTGCGGAACGGGTGTGTGCGGATCGGCACGACCACGGAGTTCGGCGAGGTGGCGGCCGAGGCGGCCCGGGGCGCCGCACGGGCGGACCGGATCGCCGCCGGTCCGCAGGCCGGCTGGGCGGCCCTCGACGGCTACGACGTCGTCGTGGTGACGGGGGCCGGGGCCGGGGCACGCACCCACCGGCTGCTCGCCGCCGGGGTGCCCGAGGGCCGGACCCTGATCCCCGCCTGGCTGTTCGGCGAGCGGCTCGTCGTCGGCCCGCTCTCCACCGCGACCGCGACCGGCTGCTGGTCCTGCGCCCTGCTGCGGCTGGGCGGCAATGTGTCGGCCGGGGAGGCCGCCGTGCTCTGGGGCGAGGCCGCCGGTGCCACTTCGGTGTCCCGGGACGAACTGTCCGGCCCGGTCGCCGCGATGGTGGGCAACCTCCTCGGCTACGAGATCTTCCGCCTCACCACCGGTGCGCTGCCCGCCGAGACCGCGGGCCAGGTCCTCGTCCAGGACCTGGCCTCGCTGGACGTGATGTCCGAGCCGGTCCGGCCGCACCCCCGCTGCGGTCGCTGCGCCGCCCTGGACGCGCGCGAACCGGCGCCCGCGCTGCCGGACGGCCTGGCCCTGCCCGTCACCCCGACCGTGGAGACCGCCCGCGACGCGGAGACCATGGTCGAGGACCTGAACCGGATCAGCGGGGCGCTGGTGCGCCCGCACACCGGGATCTTCACCCGCTACGACGACGAGGGGCTGACCCAGACCCCGCTGAAGCTCAGCCGGGTCGAGGTGGCGCTCGGCACCGGGGCGCGGCGCAGGATCGCCGCCTTCGACGTGCACCATCTGGCGGGCGCGCGGATGCGGGCGCTGTACGCGGCGGCGACGGCGTACGTGGAGCACGTGGTGCCCCTGGACCGGGCCGCGGCGGTGCCGGCCGACCGGATCCTTGGCCCCGACACGCTGACCACCGGCGGCGGGACCGGCGCGCTGCCGGACGCCTGGACCGTCGCGACCTCGCTGATCGGCAAGGAACCGGTCCGGGTACCGGCCGCGGCCGTGCGGACCTTCGGGGCGCACAACCGGGACCGGCTCCATCTCGCGACGGCCGCGGGCGCGGGCGCGGGTGCGGACGCGCGGGAGGCCGCGGGGGTCGGCCTGTTGTCGGCGCTGGCGCACGACGCACTGCTGCGGGCGGTCCGGGGCACGGCGGTGGTGAGCCCGGTCGCCGCCGACGGCGACGACCCGGAACTGGTGTTCCTGCTGAAGTCCGCGGCCAACCTGGATCTCGCCGTGGAACTGCTGGACCTGGGGGAGGCGGAGCGCACCTCGGCCCAGGTGGTGCTGGCCCGGGAACCCGACGGGGAGCGGACGCCGGGGCGTTGGGCGGTCGGCGCGGGGCTGTCGCGCCGGGCGGCGGCCTGCGCCGCGCTGCGGGATCTGCTCGGGCAGGCGCAGCTGGCCGCCGAGGACCCGGACGCCGAGGTCGACCTCGGCGACCCGCTGGTGAGGGACCTCGCCGCAGGGAGCATCGCCGTCACGGGCGCCCCCGTCACGGCGGCCGGGCCCACGGCCACGTTCACCGGGGTGCTCGACCGGCTCCGGCTCGCCGGACGCGACGCGCTGTACGTGCCCACCACTCCGGCCGATCTCGCCACCGGCGGCATCAGCACCGCCCGGGTGCTGCTCACGGTGGACGGCGGGGGCGGACCCGATGCCCGTTGAGACCCCCGTCCGCGGCGAGCGTCCCTCGGCGGCGGAGTCCGCGCGCACGCTCGCGGCGCTCCTGCACGACGCGCTGACCGTGACCCACCACGGCACCCCGCCGCCGCTGGACGTGGCGCCGCTCGGCGTGCGCGACGCCTTCGCGGACGGGGCGGCGGTCACCGGAACCCCGGTGGCGGAGGGCGCCGTGCCCGTGCGGTTCTACGGTCCGCACGTCGTCGTCGGCCCCTTCGCGCCGCCCGGACGCACCGGCCGGCGGATCTGCGCCCACTGCCTCGAACGACGCTGGCAGGCGGTCCGCTCCGTCGCGCTGCGCGAGGCGCTGGAGCTCGGCTCGGGCACCCGGGCCGCCGGGGAGTCCCCGTACCTCACACCGTTCGCCGCGCACGCGCTCGCGGGGGTCGTCGCCGCCCGGCTCGACGGCACCGGACCGGTGACCGGCGCCCTGCCCGCCGTGCACCTGGTGGACCTGCGGACGCTGACGGTCCGCCACTACCCGCTCGTCCCCGACCCCGAGTGCCCGCGCTGCGGGGTGCGGGAGCCGGACACGGCCGGGGCCGCCACGCTCACCCTGCGCCCGGCGCCCAAGCACCGGCCCGGCAGCTTCCGGGTCCGGGACATCGAGGAGTACGCCCTGCCCATCGAGCCGTACGCCAACCCGGTGTGCGGCTCGCTCGGCCCGTCCGTCGTCCAGGACGTCTCCTCCACCTCCACCTCCGCCACCATCGGCTGCTTCTCCATGCGCTCGGGGGAGTATCTGCGCGAGACCTTCTGGGGCGGCCACGCCGACACCTTCGCCGAGAGCATGCGGATCGGTGTGCTCGAAGGACTGGAGCGGTACGCGGGCATGCGCTCCCGGTCCAGGACGGTGCGGACCCGGGACTCGTTGAACGCCCTGCGCGCCCGCGGCGAGCACGCGCTCGACCCGCGGGTGTGCGGGCTGTACTCCGACGCCTTCCATCGGGCCAACCCGCGCGTCACCCCGTTCACCCCGGACCGCGCGACTCCCTGGGTCCAGGGCTGGTCCCTGCGCGAGGGGCGCACGGTCCTGGTGCCCGAGGTCCTCACGTACTACCACGCGCCCGGTCTGGAGAACCGCTTCGTCCAGGAGAGCTCCAACGGCTGCGCCTCGGGAGGCTGCCTCGAAGAGGCCGTCTACTTCGGGCTGATGGAGGTCGTCGAGCGCGACGCGTTCCTGCTCGCCTGGTACGGGAAGGCGTCCCTGCCCGAGATCGATCCGCGCACCAGCCGCCGCCGGGCCACCCGTCAGATGGTCGACCGGCTGGAGATGTACGGCTACGAGGCCCGCTTCTTCGACACCCGGATCTCCTTCCCGGTCCCGGTCGTCACGGGGGTCGCCGTGCGGAGGGACGGCGGCCCCGGCCTGATGTGCTTCGGCGCGGGCGCCGGACTGGACCCGGAGGCGGCCCTGGCCGGCGCGCTCTGCGAGATCGCCACCGACGCGGTGAACCTGCGTCGGCGCACCGAGCGCGACCAGGAGCGGCTGCGCGCCATGGCGGACGACTTCCACCGGGTCGAGGCGCTGCACGACCACCCCCTGCTCTACGGCATCCCGGAGATGGGCCGCCACGCGCACTTCCTGATCGGTGAACCGGGAGCGCCGCGCCCGCCGCTGCGGTCCTTCGACCAGCTGTACGGGGACGGCTCGGCGCTGCCCGTCTCCGACGATCTGCGCACCGACCTGACCCGGTGCGTGGACGCCGTCACCGCCGCCGGATTCGACGTGATCGTCGTCGACCAGACCATGCCGGAACAGCGTGAGCTGGGCCTGAGGACGGTCGGCGTGATCGTGCCCGGACTGCTGCCGATCGACTTCGGCTGGACCCGGCAGCGCGCCCTCGGCATGGACCGGCTGCGCACCGCCCTGCGCGAGGCCGGACTGCGCGGGAGCGACCTCACCGACGCCGACCTCAACCCCGCCCCGCACCCCTTCCCGTGACCGAGGAGCCCGCCATGGGGTACGCCCATGAATACGCCGCCGCGATCCTTCAGCGCGGCCGGGTCCCGATGGACCCCGCCGATTTCGTGCCGAACTGGTCGGACGGCCCGCGCAAGGCCAAGTTCTACCCCGGCGTCGACAGTCTTCCGCTGCCCGACTGCGACTACCCGGCCGACGCCGCGCTCGATCGCGGGCTCGCCCAGGAGGCGTACGGGGACGGGGAGTTCGACCTCGCGCTGCTGTCCGGGATGCTCCGCGACTCCTACGGGCTGACCGGCCGCCGCCTGGGCATCCAGACCAACACCGACCTCGGTGCCCTGCCGCACTACCCGCTCGCCAACTGGTCGCGGGGCTCGGCGTCCGGCGGCGGGCTCTACCCCGTCAGCGTCTACTGGGTGTCCGGGCCGAGCGGTCCCGTACCGCCGGGGGTGCACTACTACTCCACCCGGCACCACGCGATGCAGCGGCTGCTGACCGGGGACGTCTCGGGCGAGGTGCGGGCGGCGCTCGGGGACGGGGCGCCGGGGCCGGACACGGATCAGTATCTGGTGCTCGGGATCAAGTACTGGCAGAACGCCTTCAAGTACAACAACTTCTCCTTCCACGCCGTGTCCATGGACCTCGGCGCGTGTGTGCAGACCTGGCGGATGTGGGCCGGCGCGCGGGGGCTGTCCGTACAGCCCGCGCTCTGGTTCGACGAGGAACGGCTCGGCCGGCTGCTCGGTGTCGACACGGCGGCGGAGGGCGTCTTCGCCGCCGTACCGCTCAACTGGGCCGGGGCCGCCGCCCGCACACCCTCCGCCGCCCCGGTCTCCGTACCCCACCGGGACCGGGAGCGTTCGCGCACCGTCCTCACCTTCGACGCGCTCCGGCGGATGCAGGCCGTCACCGCCGCCCGCGCCACCGACCGCCCCGACCCGTCGGCGCTCGCCCCCGCGGCGGCGCACCCCGCCGATCCGGCCCGCCCCGAGGTGGCGCTGCCGCCGGCCCCGCCGCTCGGCACGGACGTACGCACCGCTCTGCGCGCCCGCCGCAGCAGCTTCGGCCGCTTCGACGCCCAGCGCCCGATCGGCGCCGAGCAACTGGCTGCCTGTCTGGCGGCCGCCGTGGCCGGCTCGCGGATCGGCGGGGACACCGGAGGGCAGCGGCTGGCGAAGCTCTACGCGTTCGTCGGCCATGCCGAGGGGATCGCGCCGGGCGCGTACGAGTACGACCCCGACGCGCACGTCCTGCGGCTGGTGAAGGCGGGCAGGCCGGGGGAGTTCCTGCAGAAGAACTACTTCCTGTCGAACTACAACCTGGAGCAGGCCGGCGCGGTCCTGGTGCCCACCGTGCGCACCGAAGCCGTCCTCGACGCCGTCGGGGACCGCGGATACCGCCTGGTCAACGCCACCGTCGGGGCGATCGCGCAGACCGCCTACACCGCCGCGTCCGCCGTGGGCATCGGCTGCGGGGTGGCGCTCGGCTTCGACAACATCTCGTACATCGAGGAACTCTCCCTCGCCGGGACGGGAGAGGCGCCGTTGCTGATCATGATGATCGGCAACGAGCGGCCCGCCCCGGCCGACTTCCGGTACGAGATCGCCTGAGCGCCTGTCCGATCGAAGGCCGCCCGACAGGCTCTGAGCGCGACCACCTTGGACGACCACCGGAACGAGAAGGGGAGACCACCCGCCATGACGCCGGACCACCCATCCACCGCCACCGTCACCCGCCCCCGCTTCATGCTGCGGGTCGCCGGGCTGCCGGTCGAGAGCGTACGGGCGCTGCGCTGCCCGCGAAGCCGCCGCTGGGCCGACGAGGTCCTGCACGCCACCGAGCGGTCGCGCGCCGACGGCGAGCGGCTCGGCGACCTGCTCCACGGTCTCATCGGCGGCAGCGAGGACGAGGCGCTGCGCCGCACGCTGCTGCGACTGCGCCGCGACGTCTTCAACAACCGGCTGCCGGAGCCCGGGGCCGCCGACCACGCGCTGGCGCTGGTGCGGGGACTCGACGCGAGGACCGGCACCGCGCTGGCGGCCTGGCTGACCGACCGGCGCCGGCTGGACGAGCAGCGGGCGGCGGGCCGCGCCCTGCTCGCCGACGAGACCGGGCGTGCCCGTGAGGCACTGCGCCGGCTGGCGGGGGAGGAACGGCTGCGCAAGGGGCTGCCGCTGGCCTCCCCGGCGCTGGACGCACAGCTCGACGCGTACACGAGGAGCGCAGCCGGGGCGACGCCGGACAAGAAGCGGCGCAAGATCGAGCGCTCGCTGCTCTCGTATCTCTACCGGACGGCCTGCAAGACCAGCCCGTTCTCCACGTTCACCGGGGTCGCCCTCGGGACCTTCGGCGAGCCCGCCGGGGACCGGGGGCTCGCGGTCCGGGTCGACGAGGAATGGGCCGGGCTGCTGCGGCTCAATGTCGTCGCCGTCGGCAGGCTCGCCCAGGCCGTGATCGCGGACCCGGTCCGCCGCGCCGATCTGCCGGTCGCCCCGGCCTCCGGCTGGGGCCGCGACGACGACCGGGTCCGCTATGTGCGGCGCTGGACCACCCAGGGCGACGAGGACACCGCCGTCACCTTCGACGCGGTCAAGGACCGGCTGTTCTTCCTCCGCCGCAGCGGCGCCCTGGAGCGCCTCCTCGGCCTGTTCGAGGAGCGCGGCACCCTGCGTTACGGGGAACTGGCCGAGTGGCTGGCCGAGGACCAGGACGCCGGAGAGGCCGAGTGCGCCCACTACCTCCAGGCGCTCCTCGACCTCGGCATGGTGCAGGTCCCCTGCCTGCGGACCGAGGTCCACGACACCGATCCGCTGCGCGCCTTCCAGGCCTCGCTGCGCGGACTGGACCGCCCCTGGGCCGACCGGCTCGCCGCCCGGCTCGACGCCCCCGCGTCCCGCGTCGAACGGTTCGGGGACGCGGGCCCGGCCGAACGACGCGCCCTGATGGCCGAGTTGCGCACCGAACTGAGCGACATCCAGGTGGCGGAGCTCGGTGTGGACCGGGCGAGAATCCCGCAGACCCTGCTGTACGAGGACGTGGCGGCTGGCCGGCGCACCGAACTCTCCGCAGCCGCCTGGGAGGGGCTGGCGGCCGGACCGCTCGGCGCGGTGGAGCGCGTGCTGCCCGCCTTCGACCTGACCCTGCCGCAGCGCGTCACGTTCAAGGGGTTCTTCCTCGCCCGGTACGGGCAGGGCGGACGCTGCGACGACCTGCTGAAGCTGGTCCACGACTTCCACGAGGACTTCTTCGACCAGTACATGTCGTTCACCGCGAAGCGCACCGCGTTCGACGCGGACGGGAACTACGTACCCGAGGAGAACTGGCTGTCCCTGCCGCAGCTCAAGGCACTCGACACGGCCCGGCAGGCCTTCGTGGAGCGGATGCGCGCCCTGTGGTCGGCCTGGGAGAAGACCCGCGACGGCAGCGGCGACATCCATGTCGACGCGGATGTCCTCGACGAGGTGGCCGGTGAACTGGCGTCCTTGGAGACGGAGTTCAGTCCGCTCGCGCACCATGTGCAGATCGTCGACCGGCCCGCCGACCCGCTGGTCGTCCTCAACCGTTCCTACGGGGGTGTCTCCTTCCCGTTCAGCAGGTTCACGCACCTCTTCGACGGCCTCGACGAACAACTGCTCGCCGCCACCGACGGTCTCGTGCCCGAGGGCGCCGTCCTCGCCGAGGTCACCGGCGGCCCCGTCACCAGCAATCTCAATCTGCACGGCAGGCTCACCGAGTACGAGATCGTCTGCCCCGGCGAGCGCGGCACCCTGCCCGCCGCCCACCGCATCCACCTGGACGATCTGTACCTCGTCCACGACCGGGCCGCGGACCGGCTCGTCCTGCGCTCCACCCGGCTGGGCAAGGAGGTGGTGCCCGTCTACCTCGGCTACCTCGTCCCGCTCGCGCTGCCCGAACTGCCCCGCACCCTGCTGCTCCTCTCACCCACCTCCATGTCCCCGCTCAATGTGTGGGGCGGCGTCCCCGAGGGAACCCCGGACGGCGGAGTCACCCGCAGGCCGAGGGTCCGGCACGGCAGTGTGGTGCTCAGCCGGCGCAGCTGGAGCGCGCCCGCGGCCGTGCTGCCGCTGCGCGGGCCGGGGGCCGGGGAGGACGCCTGGTTCCTGGGCTGGCACGCGTTCCGCCGCGCGCATGGCCTGCCGGACCGGGTCTTCGCCACCGTCGCCGACAGCGGCGCGCGCGGGGCGACCGGCGGCAAGCCGAGCTACGTCGACTTCGACAGCCCGCTCTCCCTGTCCGCGTTCGAGGCACTGATCAGGAACGACGGGGCCCGGGTCGTGTTCCGGGAGATGCTGCCCGACGAGGACGGGCTGCACACCTTCTCCGGCCGGGGCCGCCATGTCGCCGAGCTCGCGGTGGAGACCGTCACCCCCGCCCGAAGGAGGGACCACTCATGAGTCCAGCCCCGCCCACCCCGGCCGCCACGGAGACCCGCCGGGCCGGAGCCTGGCAGGCCACCCACATCTTCTACGCCGCCAACCCCCGGCCGATGCTCACCCATTGCATCCGCCCGCTGGTGGCGGAACTGGAGGCGGACGGTCTGCTCGCCGGCTACTTCTTCATCAACTACTGGCTGGAGGGTCCTCACGTGAGGCTGCGGATCCGGCCCGCGACCCCGGACGCCGAGGCCGAGGTGCGACGCCGTACCGAGGCGGCCGTCGACGCGTTCCTGGCGGAACGGCCCGCGCTGTACGAGGTGGACTCCGGGTTCCTCAACGACTTCTACAACACCCTGTTCGACATCGAGTTCCCCGGCGCCGAACGCGGCCACTACATGGACGACCAGGGCCGGATGAACCTGCGCCCCAACAACTCGCGCAGCGAGCAGCGTTACGAACCCGAGTACGGCAAATACGGCGGCCCGGCCGGGATCGAGCTCGCCGAATGGCATTTCAGGCACTCCAGCGACCTGGTCATCGACGCTTTCCGGACGAAGAACCTCCATCTGCGGACCGTGCTGCTCGGCACCTCCGCCCAGCTGATGATGGTGATGTCCGCGGCCTTCCTGCCGGACCGCCAGGAACTCGCCGACTACCTCGACAGCTATTACGAGTTCTGGCACCGCGCCTTCCCCGGCACGGGGTTCATCGGCAGCGACGAGTACGACCGCAACTACGCCTCGATGGCGGCCGGGCTGGCCGCCCGCTTCGCCGCGATCCGGACCGCCGCGGCGGGCGAGGAGGGCGCGGCGCGGCTGCCCGGATTCCTCGCGGGCTGGGCCGAGCACTGCGTCGAACTGCGCGACAGGGCCGTCGCGCTGACCCTCGACGGCGATCTGACGTTCCGCTCCTGGGACGGCGAGCGCGACGAACTGGTCACCGATCCGGCGGCCTCCCTGCCGCTGCTGCTCTCCCCGTACATGCATATGACCAACAACCGGCTGCATGTGACGATCAGGGACGAGGCGTACCTCTCGCACGTGCTCGGCCGGGCCCTGCGGGAGCCGGGATGAGCGCCGCCGCCGACGCCCTCGCCGAGTACCGGCCCGCGCTGCGGCCCCGGGTCCTGCTCAGCGACGCGCTGCTGCACGGCGCCGCGACGGTGCACCTGATCAAGGACACCGACAGCGGCAGCTCCTTCCGGGTCGGCCCCAAGGAGCACTTCCTCATCGCCCGGATGGACGGCGAGCGGAGCCTGCGGGAGATCGGCGAGGAGTACGCCCGCGAGTACGGGCGCCGACTGGACGGCGCCCGCTGGCAGCAGATCCTGCGGATGCTCGGTACCCGCGGACTGCTGGCCGGGGCCGACGCCCGTACCCCCGCCGGACCGGCCGGATCCGCCGCACTCGCCGGATCCGCCGCACTCGCCACCCGGCCCGCCGGATCCGCCGAGCCCGCGCGCGGGGTGCTGCGCGGCAGCATCCGGCTCGTCGCCGACGCCGACGCGGCCACCGCCCGGCTGCACCGGGCGGTCGGCTTCCTGCTGGCTCCGGGGTGGCTGGTTCCCCTGCTTGTGCTCGTGGTGGCGATGGAAGGGATGGTCGCTCTGCGCGTGGGTGAACTCCTCGTGAACGCAAGGGAGTTGTTCATCAATCCCGTGCTGCTGACGGGCGCCGCCACGCTGCTCTGGTTCAGCACCGCCCTGCACGAACTCGCCCACGGGGTCGTCGCCCGGCACCACGGCGGCACGGTGGCCGAAATCGGTCTGCGCTGGCGGCTGCCCGTGGTCATCATGTACTGCACGGTCGGCAACTACCTCTATCTGGGCACCCGTTGGCAACGCATCCACACCGCGCTGGCGGGCGCGGTGATGAACCTGCTGTTCCTGCTCCCGTTCTGCGCCCTGTGGATGTTCGCCCCGCTCGACACGGCCACGCACGACGCGCTCGGCGCCCTGCTGCTCCTCGGCAGCGCGCAGGCACTCGCCATGCTGGTCCCGTTCCCGCCGCTCGACGGCTATCGGGTCGTGAGCCAGTTGTGCGGGGCCACCGGACTCGCCGCGTCGACCGGCACGTATCTGCGCCTGGTCGCCCGCCGCGACCCGGCGGCGGCCGGCTATCCATGCCGCGCCCGGACCGCCTATCTCGGCTACGGGCTGGGCTCGGTCCTCGTGCTCGCACTGATCCTCGCCGCCGTCGTGGCGGCCGCCCACCATCTGCTCACCGTGTGACCACCTACCGCATGCTGACCTGCCGCCCCGAAGGTCCGAGCCGCCCCCCAGCGGCGGACAAGGAGAAGTCCATGACCCCCACCGCCCCGTCCACCTCCCCGGGCAACCAGGCCGGCCCGGACGACGGCCCCCGCCCGGCGGCCGTCGTCCTCGACGACGTGCACAAGCGGTACGGCGGCACGCGGGCCGTCGACGGGGTGTCCCTCACCGTGCCGCGCGGCGAGTTCTTCGGACTGCTCGGCCCCAACGGGGCGGGCAAGACCACCCTCGTGGAGATCATGGAGGGGCAGCGCAGGGCCGACTCCGGGACCGTGACCGTCCTCGGCACCAGCCCCTGGCCGCGCGACACGGCCCTGCTGCCCAGGCTCGGCGTACAGACCCAGACCTCGGCGTTCTTCGTCCGTCTCACCGCCCGCGAACATCTGCGCACCATGGCCGCGCTCTACCGGGTGGACCGCGCGGCGGCCGAACGGGCGCTGGCCTCCGTCGGCCTCACCGAGCAGGGCGACACCCGCGTGGACGACCTCTCCGGCGGCCAGCGCCAGCGGCTCGCCATCGCCTCCGCGCTCGTCCACGAACCCGAACTGATCTTCCTGGACGAGCCGACCGCGGCCCTCGACCCGCAGGCGCGGCGCGACCTGTGGCAGGTGCTGCGCGAGCTCAAGGGCGCGGGCCGCACCATCATCTACACCACCCACCACCTCGACGAGGCCGAGGCGCTCTGCGACCGCGTCGCCATCATGGTCGACGGCCGCGTCGCTGCCCTCGACAGCCCCGCCCGCCTGATCGCCGCAGCCGCCCCCACCACCCGGCTGCTGGTTCCCGCAGGCCGCATGACCCCCGACCAGGCGCGGGCCATCGAAGGCGTCGACAGCGTCACCGAGGAGCCGGACGCACTCGTCCTGGAGACCCTCGAATCGGGCAGGGTCCTGGCCGCGATCGACGCCCTGGCCGGTCTCCAGGGCGTCCGGACACGCACCGCGAGCCTCGAAGACGTGTATCTGACGCTCACCGGGGCACGGACCGGAGCCCCCCGGCCGTAACGGGCCGGACCGCCGACCACCCCCAGGCCCCACCACCCTCGCACCCAGCGATACGGAGACACCCCGATGAGCGCATACGCGGCGCTGAGCCAGGCCGGATACCGGGCCTACACGCGCGACAAGACCACCCTGTTCTTCACCTTCGCCTTCCCGCTCATCTTCCTGGTGGTCTTCGGACTGATCTTCCACGGGCAGACGGTCGAGGAGAGCGGCAAGCCGTACATCAACTACATCGCCCCCGGCGTCCTGTCCTGGGGCGTCGGCAACGCGGCCGTGTTCGGGGTCGGGTTCGTCCTCATGCAGTGGCGGCGCGACGACATCCTGCGCCTCATCCGGATGACCCCGACGCCGGTGTCCGCCGTCCTCGCCTCCCGCTACGTCCTGGCACTGGGCATCGGCGCGGTGCAGGCCGTGCTCTTCGTCGCCGTCGCCCTGCTGCCCTCGTTCGGGCTCCGGCTGGACGGCCGCTGGCCGCTCGCCCTGCCGGTGCTGGTCATCGGCATCACCGCGTTCCTCGCGCTGGGCGTCATCGTCGGCAGTTACGCCAAGACCCCCGAAGCCGTCGCCGCCGTCGCCAACTGCCTGATGATCCCCATGGCGTTCCTGTCGGGTTCGTTCTTCCCGCTGGACGCCATGCCGTCCTGGATGCAGAACCTCTCCCGCGTACTGCCGCTGCGCTACCTCAACGACGGGATCTCCGGAGCCCTGACCGGCGACGGAACCGCCTCGGACATCGGTGTGTCCTGCGCGGTGCTCGCCGGCTTCGCCGTCGTCCTGAGCGCAATCGCGCTCAGGACCTTCCGCTGGAGCGACAAGTCATGACGACGCCCACCGCCACCGGCGCCGCACCCGCGCGCGCCGAGAGCCCGCTGGAAACGGCCCGCGCCGCGCTCCAGGACGAACTGACCACCCGGTACGCGCGGCTGCCCGCCCCGTCGGCGCTGCCGGCCCCCCTCGTCGTCCCGCTGGGCGCGGCCGACACCCTCGGCTTCGGCCGCCCCGACCCGTACGCGGACGCCCGCCCCGCCGCCGGTGTCCAGCTCACCTCACGCGCCGTGCTGATCGGGCCCTGGGGCGGCGAGCCGGGCACCACGGCCTGTGGACAGTGCCTGGCGATGCGCTGGCAGCGGCTGCGCAGCCGCTCGGAGCGCGAGGCACTGGAACTCGGCGGCGCACCGCACGGCGCCGTCCACTGGCCGGTCCTCACCGACTACGCGGTCGACGCCGTCTGGGCCGTCTACCGCGCCGTCCTGGGCGGCGGCCACGACACCCCCGACGCGACCCCCGCCGACCGCGCGCTGCCCCGGGTCACCCGGATCGACCTGGTGACCCTCGCCACCGCGACGTTCCCGCTCCTGCCCGAGCCCCTCTGCCCCTCCTGCGTCCAGGAGGTCCCGGACACCGCCGCCTCGGCGCGGATGGTCCTGCGGCCCGCCCCCAAACCGGACCCGGACGGCTACCGGCTGCGTTCCCTCGCCTCGTACCCCCTGCCGACCGCCGCGCTCGCCAACCCGGTGTGCGGCACCCTCGGCTCCGACATCTGGATCAACCCGACGTCCACCACCACGGCACCGGTCGCGGGCACCCATTTCGTACGCGGCTACGCCGGCCTCAACGACGTCACCTGGAGCGGCCAGGCCAACAGCTACGACACCAGCCGCACGCTCGCCCATCTGGAGGGCCTGGAACGGTACGCGGGCACCACACGCAGACGCGGCACCTCTCCCGTGGTCGGCTCCTACAACCGGCTGGCCGACCGGGCCCTCGACCCCGCCTCATGCGGTCTCTACGCCGCCGAGACCTATGCGAACGACCCCATGGTCTCCCCGTTCGACCCCGACCGGCCCATCCCCTGGGTGTGGGGGCACTCCCTGCGCGACGACCGCCCCGTCCTCGTGCCCGCCCGGCTCGCCCACTACAGCGCCGGGGTCGAGGCCGACAACTTCGTCTTCGAATGCTCCAACGGCTGCGCCACCGGCGGGAGTCTGGAGGAGGCGATCCTCTTCGGACTCCTTGAGATCATCGAGCGGGACGCATTCCTCCTGGCCTGGTACGGCCGGGCCCCCCTCACCGCGATCGACCTCGGGTCCTGCCGCTCCCCGGCCGTCCGCACGATGACCGACCGGGCCGCGCTGCACGGCTACGACGTCCATGCCTTCGACACCCGGATGGACCTGGCCGTCCCTGTCGTCACGGCTCTCGCGGTGCGCCGGGACGGCGGGTACGGGACGCTCTCGTTCGCCGCCGCCGCCGGATTTGACCCGGAGAGCACCATCGAGTCGGCCCTGTCCGAAGTCCTCACCTACATTCCGCACCTGCCCTACCAGGTCGCCGAGCGCCACAGCGAACTCGGCGCCATGGCGCAGGACTTCACCCGTGTGCGGCAGCTGAAGGACCACGCCCAGCTCTACGGGCTGCCCGCGATGGCCGAGCACGCGAAGGAGTACCTGGACCCCGTCGCCGTACGCCCGCCGGCCGACACCTTCGGCGACTGGGAGCCGCGGCGGCCCCGCACCGGAGACCTGCTGGACGATCTGAACCTGCTGCGCGACCGGATCGCCGCCGTCGGACACGACGTCATCGCGGTCGACCAGACCACGCCCGAGCAGCGCCGGATGGGCCTGCACACCGTCGCCACCCTCGTGCCCGGCTTCCTGCCGCTGGACTTCGGCTGGACACGCCAGCGCGCCCTGCTGATGCCCAGGCTGCGGACCGCGCTGCGGGTGGCGGGACGGAGAGCCGACGACCTCCCGGAGTCCGCGGTCAAGCGCGTTCCGCACCCCTTCCCGTGACCCGTGCCGAGACGACCGGCGCGGACGTGACGGGTGCGGACGTGGCCGGCGGGGGCGCGACGGGTGCGTGCGTGGCCGGCGTGTACGTGGCCGGTGTGTACCTGGCCGGTGCGGGCACGACGTCCGCAAGCCCCCTTCGCGAGTGCTCCGCGAAGAGGGCTTGTGGACGCGCGTGCTGTGCGACCGGGTCAGGCGCAGCAGGAGGTGGTGCTGGTGGTGCTGGAGCAGGTCGACGTCGAGGAGCAGGACGTCGAGCCGGCGAGCACGACCTCCGCGGCGTCCGAGTAGTCCGAGATCTCGAAGGTCTCCGACTCCAGCTCCAGGATCTCGTCGGCGAGGGTGGCGAGCTCGGTCTTCGGGGCCATGGTGTTCTCCCTTGGGTCGCGGGGACCGGCCGGCGGGTCCGGCGCTGTTCCCCTGAGCTGATGCCATTGCAGCGGGGGCCGCTGTCAGATCGGCCGCGCTTTCGCTGTCAGATCGCTGGCACCCCATGACAGCGGAACGCCGAATTCCTGAAGCCTGGGCGGCGCAGGCTCACGGACGAGGACCCAACCCGCCCAGCGGAACGAGGTGAGATGACATGAAGGAGAACCCCACCCCACCCGAACCCCCGCCCCCCAACCCGGCCCCGTCCTCGGCCGCACCGCCGCCCGCACCGCCGGTCGTGCCGCCTGTCGTGCCGCGGGAGGTGCTGCGCTCCGCGATCGAGCTCTACCTCGACGTCCATGCCCATCCGGAGCTCTCCGGGGCGGAGCAGGGCACGGCCGACCGGTTCGCCGCGCGGCTGGAGGCGAGCGGCTGCGCGGTCACCCGGAAGATCGGCGGCGGCCACGGACTCGTGGGCGTCCTGCGCAACGGGCCCGGACCGACCGTCATGCTCCGCACCGAACTGGACGCCCTTCCGGTCACCGAGCGCACCGGCCTCGCCTACGCCAGCACCGTGCCCGGAGTGATGCACGCCTGCGGACACGACCTCCATCTCGCCGCGGTCGCCGGAGCGGTGGCCGAACTCTGCCGGACGCGTTCCGCCTGGAGCGGCACCGTCCTGGTGGTGGGCCAGCCCGCCGAGGAGACCCTGACCGGGGCGCGCGAGATGCTCGCGGACGGGCTGTACGAACGGTTCGGCACCCCGGACGTGGTCCTCGCCCAGCACACCTCGCCGGCCCCCGCCGGCACCCTCGCCCACGCCGCGGACTTCCGGACCCCGCTGACGGCGGCCAGCGCGGCGGTGGACGTCACCCTGTACGGGCGCGGCGGCCACGCCGGCACCCCGCACCTCACCATCGACCCGGTCCTCGCGGCGGCGGCCGTCGTCCTGCGGCTCCAGTCCGTCGTCTCGCGGGAGACCGCACCGGCCGAGCAGGCGGTGCTGAGCGTCGGCATGCTGCGGGCCGGGGAGCGCGGCAACGTGATCCCGGAGACGGCCGAACTCGCCCTGTGTCTCCGGGCGTTGTCCGAGCCGGTGCTCGACCGGATGACAGCTGCGGCGCGCCGGATCATCGCCGCCGAATGTGCGGCCTCCGGCTGCCCGCAGGGGCCGGACTTCACCGTCACCGCGCGTTCGCCCGCGCTCCTGACGGACGCCGCCGCCACCGCGTCCGTACGCGGGGTGCACGAGGCGCTGTTCGGCCCGGGGAGGGTGGGGGACTGCGGCCCTCTCACGGCCACCGAGGACTTCTCGTGGTTCGGTGCCCCGGGGGTGGCGACGGTGTACTGGCTGCTCGGCGTGACCGGGGTACGGCAGTGGCGCGCCGCCCGGGACGGCGGACCGCGCGTACCGCCCAACCACGCGCCGGAGTTCGCCCCGGACGTCCGCACCGCTCTGCCGGCCGGGATCGCGGCGATGGCGTCGGCCGCCAGACACGTGCTGGCCCCGGAAGGAGGCGCGCCATGACCCGAGCCGACAGGGGGGCCGTCCGCGTCCCGGGCCATGTGGACCTGGTCGCCGTCCGCCGGGACGCCGCCGCCCCGACCGGTGAGACCACCGTCGTACGTCTGCTGAGCCTGCTCCCCGCCCACTGGAGCTGCACGCCGAGGTCCGTGGGCCCGGACCGGATCGCCCTGCGCATCGCCCTGGCCCCCGCCGTCGACCGGCAGACGGTTCGGCGCGCCCTCTCCGGTGCCCTCGCCGACCGGGCACTGGAGGGCTGGGCGGAGGAGCGGTGAGGACACGGCGGCGGCGCGGGCACGGTCGCGGGCGCCTCCCGTGGATCCGGACCCGCGCGCGAGGCCCGGGACCGGCCCGCGCCCCGCACCCTTCAGATCCAGCCGCGCTCCCGTGCCAGCAGCGCCGCCTGGGCGCGGCTCGCCGCGCCGAGCTTCTGCATCAGATCGGCGACATGCCGCCGGTAGGTCCGCACCGAGACGCCGAGCTCCCGGGCGCCCGCCTCGTCCTTGCCCACGGTGCACATCGAGACCAGCACCCGCCGTTCGGTCTCCGACAGACCGTTGCCCGGCGCACCGGTGTCCTCGCCGATCGCCTGCGAGAGATCGTCGGCCTGGTCCCAGATCTTCTCGAAGAGGGCGATGATGTTGGAGACCAGGCCGCTGCGATGGGCGAGCAGTGCGCCGCGCGAGGTGTCGCGGGGATCCAGCGGGACGAGCGCGGCCCTGCGGTCGTACACCAGCAGCCGTTCCGCGGTGTGCGCCGTCACCCGGATCGCCGCCCCGTGATCGGCCAGCTCCCGCAGATAGGCGGCGGTCGCCGGATCGTGCAGCGCGGCCCGTGCGACGACATTCCGGATCCGCACGCCGCGCCGCAGACATCGCAGGTCCAGCGGGCGCGAGCGGGCGATGTTCTCGGGCGACAGCCTGGTGTACGGCTCGACGGAGAGGATCTCGTCCCGGGCGAAGAAGGCGAGGTCGTCGATCCGGTTGCGGATCTGGGCGAGCCCCTCCAGCTGCTCGATGCCCGGTGGAGGGGGTCTTCGCGCCCCCTGCTCCGCGCGTAGACCGTCGATGACATGGCGGGACCGGGTGACGCGCTGCAGCTCCTGGTGGAGCGCGTGCAGACGTAAGTCGATCAGCCGGGCCAGCGCGACCTCCGGATCCGTCGGGAAGATACGCAGGTCGGGGCCCTCGGGATGGAGCAGCCCGAGTTCCTGGAGCCGGTCGACGCACGAGCGGGCGGTCTGCGGGTCGGTACGCAGCAGAAGGTGCAGATCGTCGGTGGCGGTGCCGGGATTGCGCAGGAAGTGCCGGTAGACCTCTTCCTCGGCCTCCGAGACCCCGAATATGGACATCTCGTTCTCGCCCACGTGTGCCCCCGCTGCCTGGTCCATGCGTGGCCGCGCACTTCCGGGGATCGCCCGTGAGTGCCGGTCGACGGCTGCCGTACTCACTGCCCGTGCAACTGTTCGTGGAATCTTCGGCCAAAGCGTAGACGCTGGGATCATTTCTGTGAGGAGCCCGGACACAACTGTGTGGGATGTGGAGATGAACGGTGCGTGGCCCGCGACGAGCGGTGCCGGACGCACGACGGACGGCACCGAGCGGAAGGGGACCGGCGCCTGCCCGGTGCCGGATTGCCACGCCTGACCGTTGTCCGATTCCCGTGCCTGCCCGGCGACGGATTCCTACGCCCCCTCGGTGCCGGATTCCCGTGCCTGCCCGGCGTCGGCGCCCCGTGTCGACACCCGCCGGAATCAGGCCGCGCACCCTCCGCCCCGGGACGACTGCGCACGCGGCTGTCACAGGGGAGTCGTAGGCTTGAAACACCCCCGGCCCGTGAGACGTGTCGGGTCCTTCGCGTTGCCCCCTGGCAGCAGCCGGCTGTCAGACCTCGCCCTCGTTACCCGGACGGAAGCCCTTCATGAGCCTGCACGGTCTGCTGGATGTCGTCGTACGTGACCCGGCACTCTCCGAAGCGGTGAAGGCCGCCGGCGACGGCCATCGGATGCATGTCGACCTCGTCGGTCCGTCCGCCGCCCGGCCGTTCGCCGTGGCCGCGCTGGCCCGGGAGACCGGACGCACGGTGCTCGCCGTCACCGCGACCGGCCGGGAGGCGGAGGACCTGGCGGCGGCCCTGCGCACCCTGCTGCCGCCGGACACGATCGCCGAGTTCCCGTCGTGGGAGACCCTGCCGCACGAGCGCCTCTCGCCCCGGTCCGACACCGTGGGCCGCCGCCTCGCCGTGCTGCGACGCCTGGTGCACCCGAGGGAGGACGACCCGGAGACCGGTCCGGTCAAGGTCGTCGTCGCACCGGTCCGTTCCGTGCTCCAGCCGCAGGTCAAGGGGCTCGGGGACCTGGAGCCGGTGGCGCTGCGGATCGGGCAGAGCGCCGACCTCGGCAAGACGGTCGACGCGCTCGCGGCGGCCGCGTACTCCCGGGTCGAACTGGTCGAGAAGCGCGGCGAATTCGCCGTGCGCGGCGGCATCCTGGACGTCTTCCCGCCGACCGAGGAGCACCCCCTTCGAGTGGAGTTCTGGGGCGACGACGTCGAGGAGATCCGCTACTTCAAGATCGCCGACCAGCGGTCGCTGGAGATCGCCGAGCACGGGCTGTGGGCACCGCCCTGCCGTGAGCTGCTGCTGACCGACGAGGTGCGCGAGCGGGCCGCCGCCCTCGCCGAGGAACACCCGGAACTGGGTGAACTGCTCGGCAAGATCGCCGAGGGGATCGCGGTGGAGGGCATGGAGTCCCTCGCCCCGGTCCTCGTCGACGACATGGAGCTGCTGCTCGACGTACTGCCGAAGGGCTCGATGGCGGTGGTCTGCGACCCGGAGCGGGTCCGCACCAGGGCGGCCGACCTCGTCGCCACCAGCCAGGAGTTCCTCCAGGCCTCCTGGGCCGCGACCGCGGGCGGAGGCCAGGCCCCGATCGACGTCGGCGCGGCCTCCCTGTGGGGCATCGCGGACATCCGCGACCGGGCCCGTGAACTGGAGATGATGTGGTGGTCGGTCTCCCCGTTCGCGGCGGACGACGAACTCGGCGAGGACACCCTCAAGCTCGCGATGCACGCCCCGGAGTCGTACCGCGGGGACACCGCCCGCGCGTTCGCCGACACCAAGGGCCGGCTCGCCGACGGCTGGCGCACGGTGTACGTCACCGAGGGCCAGGGGCTCGCCTCCCGCACCGTCGAGCTGCTCGGCGGCGAGGGCATCGCGGCCCGCCTGGACCCCGACCTGGCGGAGATCTCCCCCTCCCTGGTCCACGTCTCCTGCGGCGCCATCGACCAGGGCTTCGTCGACCCGGAGCTCAAGCTCGCCGTCCTGACCGAGACGGACCTCACGGGCCAGCGCACCGCCACCAAGGACCTGGGCCGGATGCCGGCCCGCCGGCGCAAGACGATCGACCCGCTGACGCTGGAGACCGGCGACTACATCGTCCACGAGCAGCACGGTGTGGGCCGCTACGTCGAGATGGTGCAGCGCACGGTGCAGGGCGCCACCCGCGAGTACCTCCTCGTCGAGTACGCCCCCGCCAAGCGGGGCCAGCCCGGCGACCGCCTCTACATTCCGACCGACCAGCTGGAGCAGGTCACGAAGTACGTCGGCGGCGAGGCGCCCACCCTGCACCGGCTCGGCGGCGCCGACTGGACGAAGACGAAGGCGCGCGCCAAGAAGGCGGTCAAGGAGATCGCCGCCGACCTGATCAAGCTGTACTCGGCCCGGATGGCGGCGCCCGGCCATGTCTTCGGCCCCGACACCCCCTGGCAGCGCGAGCTGGAGGACGCCTTCCCGTACGCGGAGACGCCCGACCAGCTCTCCACCATCGCCGAGGTCAAGGAGGACATGGAGAAGTCGGTCCCGATGGACCGGCTGATCTGCGGCGACGTCGGCTACGGCAAGACGGAGATCGCGGTACGGGCGGCCTTCAAGGCGGTCCAGGACGGCAAGCAGGTCGCCGTCCTCGTCCCCACGACCCTCCTGGTCCAGCAGCACTACGGCACGTTCACCGAGCGCTACTCCCAATTCCCGGTCAACGTACGGGCGCTCAGCCGCTTCCAGTCGGAGTCCGAGTCCAAGTCGACCCTGGAAGGGCTCCGCGAGGGCTCCGTCGACCTGGTCATCGGCACCCACCGCCTCTTCTCCTCCGAGACGAGGTTCAAGGACCTGGGCCTGGTCATCGTCGACGAGGAGCAGCGCTTCGGCGTCGAGCACAAGGAGCAGCTGAAGAAGCTCCGGGCCAATGTGGACGTCCTCACCATGTCCGCGACGCCGATCCCCCGTACGCTCGAAATGGCCGTGACGGGCATCCGCGAGATGTCGACGATCACCACGCCCCCCGAGGAGCGCCACCCGGTCCTCACCTTCGTCGGCCCGTACGAGGAGAAGCAGATCGGCGCGGCCATCCGCCGTGAACTGCTCCGCGAGGGCCAGGCGTTCTACATCCACAACCGCGTCGAGTCGATCGACCGGGCCGCCGCGCGGCTGCGCGAGATCGTCCCCGAGGCGAGGATCGCGACCGCCCACGGGCAGATGTCCGAACAGGCCCTGGAACAAGTGGTGGTGGACTTCTGGGAGAAGAAGTTCGACGTCCTGGTCTCCACCACGATCGTCGAGTCCGGCATCGACATCTCCAACGCCAACACCCTGATCGTGGAACGCGGCGACAACTTCGGCCTCTCCCAGCTCCACCAGCTGCGCGGCCGGGTGGGCCGTAGCCGCGAGCGCGGTTACGCGTACTTCCTCTACCCCCCGGAGAAGCCGCTCACCGAGACGGCGCACGAGCGCCTGGCCACGATCGCCCAGCACACCGAGATGGGCGCGGGCATGTACGTGGCGATGAAGGACCTCGAAATCCGCGGCGCCGGAAACCTCCTGGGCGGCGAACAGTCCGGCCACATCGCGGGCGTCGGCTTCGACCTGTACGTCCGCATGGTCGGCGAGGCGGTGGCCGACTACCGGGCCTCCCTCGAAGGCGGCGTGGAGGAGGAGCCGCCGCTGGAGGTCAAGATCGAGCTCCCGGTCGACGCGCACGTCCCGCACGACTACGCCCCGGGCGAGCGGCTGCGTCTCCAGGCGTACCGCGCCATCGCGTCGGCCAGTTCGGAGGACGACATCAAGGCGGTGCGCGAGGAGCTCACCGACCGCTACGGCAAGCTCCCCGAGCCGGTCGAGAACCTGCTCCTGGTCGCGGGCCTGCGCATGCTGGCCCGCGCCTGCGGTGTCGGCGAGATCGTGCTCCAGGGTTCGAACATCCGCTTCGCCCCGGTCGAGCTGCGCGAATCGCAGGAGCTGCGTCTGAAGCGCCTCTACCCGAAGACGGTCATCAAGCCCGCCGTCCACCAGATCCTGGTCCCCCGCCCCACCACCGGCAGGATCGGCGGCAAGCCGGTCGTGGGCCGCGAACTGCTGGCATGGACGGGGGAGTTCCTCACGACGATTCTGGGGTCGTGAGGAGGGCGGGCGCGGGCGCGGTCTTGAACACCGGCCATACGAGGGAGTTGGCTTCGCCAGGTTCGGGCGAGCCGTACCGCCGGCTGAGGAGAACACGAAGAATGTGATCGGAGGCTCTGAACCGAACCGTGTGATTCCGGCCGCACCTTGACCGACGCGCGCTCATGAACAGCCGTCAGAAGGCAAGACATCCGTACGATTCCCGTGTTCGGCTTTCTCCTTCTCAGAACGGCTTCGAGTGATACCTCCCCGCGCGTACCGAGTGATGCTGCCCGCCCTCAGTGTGGCGGCGGTGCTGACCCTGTCCGGCTGCGACCCCGAGTCGGCCTCCGGGACCGGGCAGGAGGGGGGCGGGTCCCGGGGCGGCGGGCAGGCCGCCACCGGATTCGGGGCCAGCCCGCTCGACAACGCCGACGGTACGAAGCCCGGTCTCGCGCCGCTCGGGTCAGAGGCGGACAGGGCGGCCGGCCGGAAGATCATCGAGAAGGTGGCGACGAAGGGCCGGGGTCCGAAGACCGGGTACGCGCGCGACAAGTTCGGTTACGCCTGGAAGGACTCGATCGACGGGATACCGCTGGCCAGGAACGGCTGCGACACCCGTAACGACCTCCTCGCCAGGGACGGCAAAGATGTGAAGTTCCGGTCCGGTTCGGACTGTGTGGTCGTGTCGATGACCCTCAAGGACCCGTACACCGGCTCGACCATCGAGTGGCGCAAGCAGCAGGCCACCAAGGTCCAGATCGACCACGTCATGCCGCTCTCGTACGACTGGCAGATGGGCGCCGCGCACTGGAACGACACCAAGCGGCAGCAGATCGCCAACGACCCGCTCAACCTCATTCCGGTGGACGGCCCGGCCAACAACGCCAAGCGCGACTCGGGTCCGGCGTCCTGGCTGCCGCCCTACAAGCCGGTCCGCTGCTCGTACGCGGTCCGGTTCGCGCAGGTTTCGCTGAAGTACGCGCTTCCGGTCACCGCCGCGGACAAGCAGGCGATGCTGGAGCAGTGCGGGGGATGACGGACGGGCGCCCCGCTCCGAATTGTCCGTGTCCAAGGCTGTGACGTGCGGAAAACGGTTTGGCGCCGGTGACGCCACTGTCTAGCGTGGGGCGTATGGACCTGACCGTCACCACCCTCGCCGCCCGTCCCGAGCTCGCCGGAGCGGCAGGGCGGATGCCGGACAGCTGGCCGGGATTCGTCCTGGAGGACTTGGTGGGCTGGGCGAACTACCCAAGGATCGCCGTCGATTTCCCGGAGTACGTGCTCGTCGCGACGGACGAGGACGGCGCCGTCGTCGCACGGGCGTACAGCGTGCCGTTCGCGCTGCATGTCCCGGGACGGGAGGAACTGCCCGAGGGCGGCTGGGACCAAGTGCTGCTGTGGGCGTTCTCGGACCTGCGGCACGGACGTACGCCGGACACCGTCAGCGCGATCGAGATCGCGGTCACCAACGGGCGCCAGGGCGAGGGGATCTCGGCACGGATGGTCGCCGCGATGCGGGAGAACGCCGGAAGGCTCGGGTTCGCCGACCTTGTCGCCCCGGTGCGGCCGAGCGCCAAACACCTGGACGTCTCGGCCCCGATGGAGGAGTACGCCCGCCGGACCCGGACGGAAGACGGACTTCCGTACGATCCGTGGCTGCGCGTCCATGTGCGGGCCGGTGGGGCGATCGAGGCGGTGGCGCCGGTGTCGATGACGGTGTCCGGCTCCCTCGCGCGGTGGCGGTCCTGGACCGGCCTGCCGTTCGACGAGGACGGCCCGGTGGAGGTGCCGGGCGCACTGGTGCCGGTGCAGTGTTCGGTGGCTCACGGGTACGCGGTGTACGTCGAGCCCAACGTATGGGTGCGGCACCGCGTGTAGACGCCCGTCGTGCCCCGGGCTCGGGCGCCGGGAGGCGGCCGCCCGTGAGGGCGCAGCCCCCCGGGCGTCCGGGCGTCCGGGCGTGCGGGTGGGCGTCAGCCGGCCGGCTTGTCCGGGTCGACGATGTCCTTGGCGGCCGGCTCCTTCACCACGACGGGCTTGTCGAAGTCGGAGAGCGTCATCGTCATCGGCTCCTTGCCGCCCTTGGACTCGACCTTGAGTACGTACGGGGCGCCTTCGGTGGCCACCAGTATCGTGTAGGTGCCCTCGCTGTCCTTCTCGGTGAGGCGCAGCGCGTGCTGACCGTCGACGGTGGTCCCGCCGTCCTTGCGGGCAGCGTTGTCGTTCGTCTCGAATTGCTTCAGCAGCGCGCCGAGGTCGCAGAATTCGAGCATGTCCTTGTTGTCGGCGTCCGAGGCCTTCGACTTCATCCAGTGGCCGGCGAGCAGGTCGACCGCCGCGTCGACGTCCGCGGCGGGCTCGCCCTTGGACTGCTCGCGCAGCATCGCCTCGTCGAACTTCGTGTAGAGCGTGTCGCCGGTCTTGCGGATCTCCATGGTGCCCGCCGGGCCGATGGACATCGTGCCGGTGCAGGCGCCGGAGGTGCTCATGGCGAAGTGGGCGGAGATCGGTCCATCGGTCGTCTTCATGTCGACGGCGATCTTCATGGACTTCGCCTTCTTCGTGGTCTTGAGCGCCTTGTTGGCGACCTCGGGGCCCGACATGTCCGCGAAGGGGCCGGTCGCCTTGGCGGGCGAGGCGTCGGTGCCGCAGGCGGCCAGGCCGAGGACGGTGAGGGCGCAGAGGGTGTTGACGGCGGTACGGGCGAGAAGGCGCATGGCGGAGGTCTCCGTGAGGTGAGCTTGGTGGGGAGAGGGGCGGGGCGGGGAACGCGCGGTGGGCAGGGTTCGCGGGCGTGTCAGCGGAGGGCTGGGCGGGGATCGGCGGAGAGGTGCGGAGCGGTGGCAGGCGCCGGCGTGGTGTCGGCGGCAGCCTTGGTCACGAGCACCGCGCCGACGCCCGAGAGCGTCAGTGCGACCAGGCCGAGCACGGCTCCGAAGGTGGTCGTCCCGCGATTGGTGGCCTCGCCACGGCTGGTGCGGCCCCGGCCGGTCAGGCCGAGGGCGAGAGCGAGGAGACCGAGCGCCGCCGCGAGCCAGAAGAGTGCCCAGACCAGGCCCACGACACTGCTGGTGATGCCGAGGACGAGCGCCGTGGTGCCCAGCCCGTTGCGCGCGGGACGCTCGCCCGGTGTGCGAGCGGGGGCGTACGCCTGCTGCTGCTGCTGCGGCGGTTCGGGGTACCCGGACATGGCTGGGCCCTTCGGTGAAGTTCGGCAAGGGGCGTGAACGGCCGCCGGAATCAGTGGAGATGCGGCGACAGGTCAATAACAGCAGAGCTTGTGAACCGAGTCAACACGATTCATGCGTGATGGTCTTTGTCGTGCTGTGAACCGATGCGATCGGCCGGAGGTCGGTATGCTCACCCACACAGCGCCGACGGATCAGGGAGACAGTCAGTGCCGGAGAATTCGACCGAGGTGACCGCGGCCGGCATCGCCCGGCTCGCGGGCGTGGGACGCGCCGCCGTCAGCAACTGGCGCCGCCGGCACGCCGATTTCCCCAAGCCCGTCGGCGGCACCGAGACGAGCCCGTCCTTCGCGCTGCGCGAGGTCGAGCAGTGGCTGCGCGACCAGGGCAAGCTCGCGGAGGTCCCCCTCCGTGAACGGGTCTGGCAGCAGCTCGCGGGGCACCCGGCCGGCCCCGTCCCCGCCCTGGTCCACACGGGCTGCGCCCTGCTGTTCCTGCGGGACAGCCCCCGCGCCTGGCGGGAGGCTGCCGCCGTGTCGGACGAGGCGATGGCCGGTGTGCTGTCCCTCGCACTCGACGATCTGCTCGCCGCCCGCTTCGGACCGGCGGCGGAACCCGGGCGGGCCGTTCACGCCCCCGGCCGCGCGGAGCTGCTCCCGTCCGTTCCGCTGCTCCGGGGCGTCGCGGAGCTCGCCGCGGAGAACGGTGTCCGGGAGACCTTCGAGTTCCTGCTCGGCCGCCAACTGGACGCCAACCCGCGCCAGTACACACTCACCCCGCCCGGACTCGCCGCACTCATGGCCGCTCTGGCGGAGACCGGGAAGCAGCCGGCCCGCACGGTCCTCGACCCCGCGGCGGGCACCGGCGCCCTGCTGCGCGCCGTCGGCCGCCCGACCGCCCTGTACGCGCAGGAGACCGACCCCGACCTCGCCGCGCTCACCGCACTGAGGCTCGCCCTGCACACCGGCTCCGCCAACGGCTGCGCCCTCGCGGTACGGACCGGTGACACCCTGCGCGCCGACGCCTTCCCGCAGCTCGCCGCCGACGCCGTGCTCTGCCACCCGCCGTTCAACGAACGCAACTGGGGCCACGACGAACTCGCCTACGACCCCCGCTGGGAGTACGGCTTCCCGGCCCGTACCGAATCCGAACTGGCCTGGGTCCAGCACGCCCTGGCCCGTCTGCGCGAGGGCGGTACCGCTGTACTGCTGATGCCCCCGGCCGCCGCTTCGCGCCGTTCCGGCCGCCGGATCCGCGCCGATCTGCTGCGACGGGGCGCCCTGCGCGCCGTCATCGCGCTCCCGGCCGGCGCCGCGCCCCCGTACGGCATCCCGCTCCACCTCTGGGTACTGCGCAAGCCGGTCGCCGGCCTGCGTCCCTCGCCGGAACTGCTGCTCGTCGACACCGCCGAACCCGCCGAACCCGCGGCCGCGGGCCCGGCCGGCACCGCCCCGTCCGGCGGGCGCGACCGGCTCGACTGGCAGGCGGTACGCAGCGCCGTGCTCGCCGCCTGGCAGTCGTTCGAGGGCGAGGGCGAGGGCGGGGGCGGGGGCGGGGGCGAGGGCGAGGACAACAAGGGCACGGGCGAGGGCAACAAGGGCAGGGGCACGGGCGCGCCCGGCCGGGCGGACCGGACCGGACCGGTCCAGTCGCTCGGGGTTCGCCCGGGGTTCAGCCGAGCCGTCCCCGTCATCGAGCTCCTCGACGACGACGTGGACCTGGCCCCCGCCCGCCATCTGCCACCCCCGGCCGCCGCGGGCGGACCGGCCGAACTGATCCGGGTACGGGAGCGGCTGACCGAGACGCTCGGCCTCACCGGCACCCTCACCCCGCCGGCCGTGGCCCTCTCCGACCCGGCCCACTGGCCGCTCACCACCGTCGGCGAACTCGCCCGCGCCGGCGCACTCCAGCTCCGCACCGGCGGCTCCGGCACCGGCCCGGTCCCCGTCCTCACCGAACACGACGTCCTCGGTTCCACCGCCCCTTCGGGAAGCCTGCCCGCCGACGGGCCCCCTGAGGAGCCGGTCCTCGTCGAGACGGGCGACGTCGTCGTCCCCGTGCTCGGCGGCGGCGCCGTCGCCCGCGTCATCGACGACACCACCGCGGGGGCCGCGCTGGGCCGTAACCTCCAGCTGCTGCGCCCCGATCCGGCCGCCCTCGACCCCTGGTTCCTCGCCGGCTTCCTGCGCGGCACCGCCAACAACCGTCAGGCCAGCAGCTACGCCTCCACCGCCACCCGGCTGGACGCCCGCCGCCTCCAACTGCCCCGGCTGCCACTTGCGGAACAGCGGAGGTACGGGGAACGGTTCCGCGCCCTGGCCGCGTTCGAGGACGCGCTCCGGCTGGCCGGCCGGCTCGGCGGACAGCTGGTGCAGGGGATGTACGACGGGCTGGCGGACGGCACGGTCCCGCCGAAGTGACGTGATCCACAACGGTTGCGCACAACCCGGGACCGGGTGTCGGTGTCGGTGTATACGCTCACTGCACACGTCCGACATACGCTTTCCAGGAGCAGCACATGCACGGCTACGGCTATCTGCCGGAGCAGCAACCGAAGCGTCGTCCGTCTTCGGCGGTGCTGACGGCGTTGCGCGTGGTTTTCGTGGCACTGACCGTGCTGAGCTGCGGTCTCCTGGGCTGGGCCGCGATGCTGCGGCTCGCGATTGTCACCCGCAAGGGGCAGGACTGGGCCCTGCTCGCGCTCGTGTTCGCGCTCAACACAGGGCTTTTCGCGTTCATGATCGTCATGCCGGAGGACCCCGACAAGACGAGCGACGCGGAGGCGTTCATCGGGGTCTCCTGGATATTCGGCGTCATGGTCGGCGTGGTCGCTTATTACCTGTACGCGGAGATACGCCACTACGGCCCCGACGGACCGTACGGCACCCTCCGTCCGCCTGTGTCTCGGCCTCATCCCCAGGCGCAGGGACAGTACGGCGGATACGTCCCGCAGCAGGCCCCGCCGCCGACCCAGGCCCCGCCCCTGACCCCGGCCCCGGTCCCGCCCTCCGTCACCCCCGGTTACGGCTACCCGCCCGCCGCGCCCCAGCGGATCGACCAGGTCCGGGCCGAGCTGGACGAGTTGAGCGACTACCTCCGCAAGGAGGAGGGCCGGTGAGCGGACGCCTCATCGGCGGGCGGTACGAGCTGGCGACCGTCCTCGGCCAGGGCGGCATGGGCCAGGTCTGGACGGCCTACGACCAGCGTCTGGACCGCCGGGTCGCGGTGAAGCTGCTCCGCCCCGACCGGGTCACCGGCCCCATCGGCAGCGAGGCCGCGGGTGACCTGCGCCGCCGCTTCGTCCGCGAGTGCCGGGTCACCGCCCAGGTCGACCACCCGGGCCTGGTCACGGTCCACGACGCCGGCAGCGAGGGCGACGAACTGTTCCTCGTGATGCAGTACGTCGAGGGTGCCGATCTGGCCGACCATCTTGCCGAGCACGACCCGTACCCCTGGCAGTGGTCCGTCGCGGTCGCCGCCCAGCTCTGTGCCGTCCTGTGCGCGGTGCACGCGGTGCCGATCGTTCACCGCGACCTCAAGCCCCGCAATGTGATGGTCCGTCCCGACGGCACCGTCACCGTGCTGGACCTGGGCGTCGCCTCGGTCCTGGACACCGACACCACGCGTCTCACCCACACGGGTTCACCGATCGGCTCCCCGGCCTACATGGCGCCCGAGCAGGCGATGGGCGGCGCCGTCGGTCCGTACACCGATCTGTACGCCCTCGGTGTGCTCCTCCATGAACTCCTCAGCGGGGACGTGCCGTTCGCCGGATCGACCGCTCTCGGTGTGCTGCACCGCCACCTCCACGAGCCGCCGCTCCCGGTCCGCCGGGTCCGGCCCGACATCCCCGAACCCCTCGAAGCCCTGGTGCTGCGGCTGTTGGCCAAGGACCCGCAGCACCGCCCGGCCAACGCCCAGGAGGTGTACGAACACCTCGCCCCGCTGCTCCCCTCGCCGGGCGCCGGGATCCCGACGGGCCCGCTCGACCCGACGCGCCCCTTCCTGCGCCCGCACGCCCCGTGGCCCGACCGCGCCACCACCCCGGCCCAGTCCCCGGCCCCGCCCGCCCCGGCGGCGGACCGGCGCCATGTCGCCGCCGCCGTCGACGACGTCAAGAAGCTGCTCGGAGAGGGGCGGATCACCCAGGCCGTGGACATCCTCGGCTCCATCCTCCCGGTCGCGGCCGAACAGCACGGTGAGGACTCCGCCGTCGTCCGCATCCTGCGCAAGCAGTACGCGGCGACGCTGATGGACGACGGCCAGTACCGCCGCGCCCTGCCCGAGCTGCGCCGCCTCGCCGAGGACCGCGCGGCGGAGGCGGGCCCGGCCGATGCCCAGACACTCCAGTTCCGCTACGACGCGGCCCAGTGCCTGGAACAGCTCGGCGAACCGGCCGCCGCGCTCGCGGAGTACCGCGCGGTCCTCCCGTACTACGAGAACCATCACGCCACGGGCGGCGACCCGGCCCGCTCCTTCGAGATCCGCAACCGCGTCGCGCATCTGCTGCTCGCGGTCGGCGACCACGTGGCGGCGCGCGTGCAGTTGCAGGGGTTGCTGTACGACACGGAGCGGGCCTACGGACCGCACCATCCGCTGCCCGTGGAGCTGCGCCGCCGCCTCGACCGACAGGTCGAGATGCGGGGCGGCTGACGGATGTCGGAGCCCCGACGGTCACGATCGGGCGGTCAACTGAGTAATGGACACGCCAATTTTCCGCAATGGATTGTCACGGAGGCCACTGCCGGGGCCGAAGGCCGGCCGCGGCGTGAGACCGTGATCTGCCGCCGGGGCGGCTGACGACCCGCCTGCCCCGTCGGCCTCACACTTCTTTCGAGCACCTTCGAGGTCTCCGTGCCTTCTCACCGCATATCCAAGAAGCGCCGCCGTATCTCCCTGGCCGTGGCAGGCATCGCCGTTCTCGCCGGTGGTGCGTTCGCCGCCGAGGCCGCCACCGCCACCACGGTCTCCAGGCCCGCGCCGAAGATCTACACCGGGCATGTCTTCGACACCTGCACCGCACCGTCGCTGACCACCATGAAGGGCTGGTACAGCTCCTCCGTCTACCACGGTGCCGCCGTGTACGTCGGCGGGAAGAACCGCGGCTGCGCGCAGCCCAACCTCACCGCCTCCTGGGTGAAGTCCGTCAGCGCCACCGGATGGAAGCTGGTCCCGCTGTACGTCGGCGCGCAGCCGCCGTGCCAGACGAGCGCCAACCCGGAGAAGATGACCGCCGCCAACGCCACCTCGCTCGGCGTCACCGACGCCAACGACGCCGTGGCGAAGGAGGCCGCGCTCGGCATGAAGCCGGGCAGCCCGGTCTACCTCGACATGGAGTACTTCGACCCGAAGAACACCTCCTGCGTGAACACGGTGCTCGCCTACATCCGGTCGTTCGACAAGACGGTCAAGGCCAAGGGGTACTGGTCCGGCTTCTACGGCTTCAGCAACTCCAGCGCCGCCGTCGTGGCCAACGCCACGAACCGTACGGACCTGCCGGAGATCCTCTGGTACGCCCGTTACGACGACGTCTACTCCACCACCAAGGGCTTCCCGTACGCCTCGACGCTGTACACCGGGCACCGCCGTGGCCACCAGTACGCCGTCAACAAGAAGGTGACACACACCGGAGGCACGCTCACGATCGACCGGAACGCCTGGGACGCCCCGGTCGCGATCGTGGGCTAAGGGCTGCCCCGTAATCCCTGGTGGATCAGCGCACGGCACCGGACCCCGCTCCCTGATCCGACCTGATCCAAACGAAAGACCCTGGGCCGATTCCGTTCGGATCACTTCCGCCGGCCGAGGTGGTCGTTGATGATGTCCGGGTGACTGACCGCATCAGCGCTCTGCTCTCGGCCTTCGGTGTCCTTGTCGGCATGTCGTTGCTCGTCCTTGCCGTTCGTGAGTACCGCTCCGGGGCATCAGCCCTCTGGATCGGGGCCGGAGCTGCGATCCTCCTCAGCGCCCTGTACACGCTCGTGCGGGACGTGCGACGGCTCCGCGCAGGGGCGTCGGCCTGATGAGCGGCACCGGTTCCGGCCGGGCCCTTTGGGTCGACACGCGTCGCACCTGATCCTTTTCGGGTGCGACGCGGTCTCACATGGTCAGGCGACGGATGGTGGCGAAGCTGCCGGCGAGCATGACGGCGACGGCGACGGCGACGGCGAGGACACCGGTGAGGCCGGTGGCCGTGAGTGCGGTGAGGAAGCGGCCGATGTCCGTCCAGCCTGGGGCGCATCAGGATGCCCTCTCTGCTGTGAGGCCGGACAGGTCGCGGTGCCCGGCCGCGTGGACCGCGAGTTGCTGAAGGGTGACGCCCTCCAGGCGCAGGTGCAGGTGGTCGGCGAGTTCGCGGTCGCGTTCGTCGATCCGGCCGAGCATCATCGCCGTGGTCTGTGCGCCCATGGTGCGCCGGTTCAGTGTCGTGCGGTCCGCGGCGAACCGTTCCACGCCGCCGGTCGGGCCGGTGACGACCGTGGCGGTGCCGCGCAGGTCGTCGGTGAGCGCGTCGAGGACGAGCCGGCCGTGGTCGAGTACCAGGACCCGGTCGAGGAGTTCGGCGGCCTCGTCGATGAGGTGGGTCGAGAGCACGATGCATCGAGGGTGGGCGGTGTAGTCGGCCAGCAACTGGTCGTAGAAGAGCGTGCGTGCGACCGCGTCCAGGCCCGAGTACGGCTCGTCGAACAGGGTGAGTTCGGCGCGGGCGGCCAGCCCGACGGTGATGCCGAGCGCGGTCCGCATGCCGCGCGACAGTTTCTTGATCGGCCGGTTCGGCGGCAGCTCGTAAGCGTCCAGCAGCGTGTCGGCCAGGTCGGTGTCCCAGTTCGGGTACAGCAGCGACGCCGCTGTGATCGCGTGCCGAACCTGCAGGTCGGGGTACGTCTGGTCCTCCCGTACGAGGATCATCCGGCGCGGCACCGCGTCGTTCTCCAGCGGACTGGCCCCGAACACGTGCACGCGCCCGGAGGTGGCGGACTCCTGGCCGGCCAGGATGCGCAGCAGTGTGGTCTTCCCGGCGCCGTTGCGGCCCAGCAGGTCGGCGATGCACGGCGTGCCGATCTCGAAGGTGACGTCGTTCAGCGCCTGGTGGCCGCGGTAGCGGCGATCGAGTCCGGCCACCGAGATCGCCGGCGTCATGCCGCTCCTCCCGTCGTCACCTCGGCCGAGGTCAGCTCCTCGCGTACCAGCCCGAGCAGTTCGTCCACTCCGATCCTCAGGCGCTGCGCCTCGACCGTCAGAGGCCGTACGTAGCGGTCGGCGAAGCGACGCCGCCGGGCTTGCACCAGCCGGTCCCGTGCGCCGTCCGCGACGAACATGCCGATGCCTCGCCGCTTCTCCACCAGCCCCTCGTCCGAGAGCACGGTGAGGCTGCGCGCCGCCGTGGCCGGGTTGACCCGGTAGAACGCCGCGAGTTCGTTGCTGGACGCTATGCGTTCTCCCTCGCCCACAGTGCCGTCGGCGATCTGGTTCGCCAGCTCGGCGGCGATCTGGGCGAAGATCGGCCCGCCGTCATCGAGGAGTGACATCATGCCTCCATTGCTTGACTGGTTCCCTGCTCTAGTAGGGAACCAATTTGGTGGGCAAGGGGGCCTGCAGGACGCCGCGAGGCGGAGAACCTTTCCGGTCGCGGCACCAGTGACCTGAGTCGGAGATTCCTTGGCAGTCACGCCCGTGACGGGCCGTCCGGGGATGAAATTGACTGGCCCGCCGGTCCTGGCGGCCGGTAGCCTCCGCCCGTGATCGAGGACGTGGCAGAGGCTGTGGCCGGGCGTGCCGGGGAGGAACCCGAGGACGGGGAGGCGGGGTCGCCCCGGGAGGTTTGCTGGCGGGGCAGGGACATCGCGTTCGCGCCGCTCGACATCGACGACGCGGAGCTGGTCCACGTCTGGCGCGCCGACCCCGTGGCCGCCCATGAGGTCGGCATGTGGCCGCGTTCCCTCTCTGCCGTGCGCGAGCGCATCGAGCGCGACCGCGACGAGCACGACCGCGACGACTTCCTCGTCCTGCTCCCCGACGGCACGCCGATCGGCCACATCGCTCTGACGGACCAGGACATGGTCGACGGCACCGCCGAGATCACGCTGGTACTGGACCCCGGCCACCGGGGCCAGGGCCACGGCGTGGACGCCGTGGACGCGCTGGTGGACCTCGCCTTCGGTGAACTGCCCATGCACCGCGTCCAGGCCGTCACCCATACCACCAACACCGCGGCCCTCGGCGTCCTGGCCGGGGCCGGGTTCGTCCAGGAGGGGGTGCGCCGCTCCGCCTGCCTGCACCGGGGCCGCCGGTACGACGTTGCGGTGCTGGCCCTGCTCCGGGACGAATGGCAGGCCCTCACCCGACCTCGGTCCTGGGACATGCCGGTCACCGGCCGGTGACGTGAGTCAGGGATTCCTCGCTGGTTCACTCCCCGGCGACCGGCCCCCGCCGTCGCCGCCGCGCCCCCCACACGCCGGCCACCGTCAGGGCAAGTGCGGCGCCCGCCCCGATCACCGCGCCCGCCCGCAGGCCGGGGGGCCGGAACGTGCAGTCGACAAAGGCGCCGCGGGCGGGGACCGGGGTGGAGACCAGACCCAGGTAGCTGTCGGCGGGCCGCCCCTGGCAGCTCCAGCCGGCGATCCGGGGCGCGGCGAGCACGACCGTTCCGGCGCTGCCGGGCGGCAGTTCGGCCCGTGTGCCGTCGGCGGTGACGTGGACGGCGGTCGCTCCGGTGCGCTTCAGTCCGGTGACCGCCGAGGCCAGCCGGGCCCGGTCCAGGCAGCCGATCGCCTGATCCGGCACGGTCCCTGTGCGTACGGATGTCAGCGTGACCCGCACCGGCCCGCTCCCGTCCACCATCCCCAGGCGCTCCATCGCGGCGCGCCGGGCCGGGAGCTGCCCCTTGAACTCGACCTCCGGGCCCTTGCCGAGCCGCGCCGAGCCGAACAGGTCGGGAGCCCACAGATACGCCTGCGAGCCCGCCGGGCATCGGGCGCTCAGCGTGTACGTACCGCGCCCCACCCGGTAGTCGTACGCGCCCCGGTCCGCTGCCGCGCCGCCCCCTGTCGCGCGCAGCACCGTCTTCGGCACCGTGTACACCGTCGAGCCCAGCAGCGCCTCCTGGTTGCGGTACGGCGACCGGCCGTACGGCACCGGGCCACCCGGCGGCCGTACCGTCACCAGCGGCGGCGCCTGTTCACGGCTCACCGTCACCGGCCGGTCGTCCGGGGCGTTCCACACCTGATAGGGATCGCGCGGCCCGCGCACCCGCGCACCGACCGAGAAGATCGCGTCCGCGACGGGGTTGTCGAGGCTCTGCACGGCCCGGCCGCCCGACGTCCATCCGCCGCCCAGCGCACGGAGCGTGCGGGTCAGCACGGCGGGCGTGTGACTGCTGTAGTACGCCGCGCCCTGGCCGCCCACCAGCAGCGGATCGTTCGCCGTGGTCTGTTCCCGGCCGGGGTCGGTGCGATAGCGCGGCCAGCCGTCGGCGCCCGCGACCGCCGCCGCCTGTACGCGCTGCCGCTCGCCCCAGGGCGCGTAGTGGTCGAGCCGGTCCAGCTTCTGCCGGTCGGCGTAGGCGGTGGTCGCGGCGGCCTGCCCGGCCTGCGCGCCGATCAGCAGCACGGCGGCGAGCACGGCGAACCTCCGGCCGCGCCCGACCAGCACCAGCGCGCCCACCGCGGCCACCAGGCCGGCCGCGAACAGCGGATACGTCCACCGGGTGACCAGACCGCTGAAGCCGGCCCCGGCCGCGATCAGCACCAGCACCGCGCCCCCGCCGAGCAGTGCCCGCCACCCCGGCCAGTCGTACGAGACCGAGATCCAGGCGGCGATCACCACCAGCCCGGCCAGCACGAACGTCTGCCGGTACGGACTGCCGTTGGGGGTGGCGAAGGCATGCCAGAGCAGATGCGTCGGCCCCCACTGCAACGACAGCGCCACCCCCGCCACCAGCCCCGCCCATGCCCACCGCTCGCGCCGGGGCACGGACCGCTGGAAGGCCAGCGCGCAGGCCAGGAGCAGGGTGCCCGTGCCGAGGAAGAGGGCCGGGGTGAAGAAGCTGTACGTGCCGGGCAGCAGCCGGGCGAGCACATCGGGCCAGGCGGCGGGCGCGAACGTCCGGTCCCAGCCCGGGTAGGCGTGCTTCGTCCCCAGGTAGACGGGGATCAGAACGGGCGCCGCGAGCCCGACCCCCACCCCGACGGTGCAGACCGCCCGCAGCAGCCCCCGTACCACCGCCCGCCGGTCGTCCCGCTCCGTGAAGAGCCGCACCGTGAGCACCAGCGCGGCGCCGAGCGTCGCCATGTAGGCCGTGTAGAAGTTGGCCGCCCACACCACCGCGACGAGCAACGGCGCGGCGATGCGGTGGCGTCCCGTCCGGGCCCACTCGGCGGCCAGGCAGAGCAGCGGCAGCGCGACCAGACCGTCCAGCCACATCGGGTTGTACGAGGCCTCGACGACCGACCAGCCGCACAGCGCGTACGAACCACCCAGCACCCCCGCCGCCCACCAGCGCCCGCCGCGCAGCGTCAGCAGCAACAGGGCCATGAGCGCCGCGGCCGACGCCATCTTCAGGACCGTCACCACATAGACGGCGAGATCCATCCGGTCGCGCGGGAAGACCCCGACGAGCAGGGCGAACGGGCTGGTGAGATAGGTGCCGAGATCCGGCAGGAAGCTGGTTCCGTACCCGGACGACCAGTTGAGCAGGATGCCCCCGTCCGCGTTTCCGTGCAGCAGGTCCCACAGCCGGGAGTGGAACGGCACGAACTGATTGCCGAGGTCGTTGACGCTCCGGGTGCGCGGCCCGAAAGGAAAGCTGCGCGCCCAGGCGTCACCCGCGCAGACGGCGGCGACGGTGAGCAGCGCGGCGAGCGAACCCGCGTACGGACGGGGACGGAAAGTCGGCATACGCAGGAATATGCCAGCCTCGAACGCGTAAACCCGGGACGGAATAGGGCAGTTCACTCGATGGTCGCCCCTCAGTCATATGGAGCGTCAGGTTCCGACATGTGCGCGGGTTGGTGTACATCCGTGCTGATCTCGCTGGTGGTGCCTTGTTTCAACGAGGAAGAGATCCTCGAACGCTTCCATGAACGCGTCACGGAAGAAATGACGCGGCTGGGACATGAATTCCAGCTGGTCTACGTCGACGACGGCAGCAAGGACCGGACCCTGGTGATCCTCCAGGAGCTGGCCGCCGCCGATCCTCGGGCCCGCTATGTCTCCTTCAGCCGCAACTTCGGCAAGGAGGCCGCCATGCTGGCCGGTCTCCAGCACGCCGAGGGCGACGCGGTCGTCATCATGGACGCCGACCTCCAGCACCCGCCGGAGCTCGTGGACCGGATGCTCCAGGAACACGCGGACGGCTACGACCAGGTGATCGCCCGCCGCACCCGCAAGGGCGACCGCGTCACCCGCACGGTCAGCGCCCGCGCCTACTACTGGCTGATCAACCGGCTGGTCGACGTGGAACTGGTCGACGGCGTCGGCGACTTCAGACTGCTGTCCCGCCGCACGGTCGACGCCGTGCTGGAGCTCACCGAATACAACCGCTTCTCCAAGGGCCTTTTCGCCTGGGTGGGATTCCGCACCACGACCTTCAGTTACGAGAACGCCGTCCGCGAACAGGGCCGTTCCGCCTGGACCTTCGGAAAGCTCCTCAATTACGGTCTCGACGGGCTGCTCTCCTTCAACAACAAACCGCTGCGCGCCGCGCTCTACCTGGGCATGCTGCTGCTGTCCGTCGCCCTCGCCTACGCCGCGTGGATCGTCGGCGTCGCGATGGTGAGAGGGGTCGACACCCCCGGCTATGTCACCCTCCTCGTCGTGGTCACCGCCCTCGCCGGGGTCCAGATGGTGATGGTCGCAGTGGTCGGCGAGTACGTCGGCCGTATCTACTACGAGGTGAAGCGCCGCCCGCACTTCCTGGTGAAGGCCACGAACACCGCGGCGACGACGAAGCCGATACGGGAACGCCAGGAGTTCGCACGCCGATGACGGTCAAGGCACAGATGGCCCGATTCGCCCTGGTGGGAGTCGTGAACACCGGTACGTACTACGGCTGTTACCTCGTCCTGCTGACCTGGCTGCCGTACATCGCCGCCCATGTGGCCGCGTTCGCGCTGAGCATGACCGGTTCCTTCTTCCTGAACTCGTACTTCACCTACCGGACCCGGCCCACCTGGCGGAAGTTCCTGCTCTTCCCGCTCACCAACGCCGCCAACTTCGTCATCACGACCGGCGGCGTCTATCTGCTGGTCGATCTCGCCGGATTCAGCAGCCGGTACGCGCCGCTGGTCGCGGCCGCGGCGGCCATCCCGATCACCTTCGTCGTCTCGCGCACGATCATGCTGCGTCCGGACCGCGGGGTCCCGGCGGCCGAACGCGTCTCCTGAGCGCCGCCGAGAGCCCCGGAGAGGGCCCACATCCCCAACTCCTTCCGAATCGTTGGTCGAACCAGTGGCCCGAACCACATCCACTGCCTAACATCGATCAACGCAAGGTCTTGTGCACTGATGCACAAACTCTCCCCGGGAGGTTTCCTTTGCACCGCCGCCGTCGCACCGCGCTCATCGTCTCCGCCGCCCTGCTCGCGGGCGCCCCACTCCTGACCGCCTGCGGCAGCCAGGCCCACCCGGGCGCAGCGGCCCTCATCGGCGGGGACCGGATCGAGGTGTCCACGCTGCAGGGTCAGGTGGCGGCGGTACGTGAGGCCCAGCGCGATTCGAAGGACGCCTCCCAGCTCATCGACAAGTCCGGGCAGCTCAGCCGGGCCAAGCTGCACGGCATGATCTTCGACCGGGTCCTCGACCGGGCCGCGCGGGACGCCGGCGTGACCGTCAGCCGCAACGAGATCCAGCAGATGCGCAGGGCGGCTGCCGCCCAGTCCGGGGGAGAGGCACAGCTGCGGACGGCGATGCTCCAGCAGAGCTGGGTCGCCCCCGACCAGATCGACGCCGTCCTGCGCGAGCAGGTCCAGCTGACGAAGCTGGCCCAGGCGCTCGGCGCCGACCTGCAACAGCCCGCGGGGCAGAAGGCCGTCGGCGACGCGCTGAGCAAGGCGTCGAAGGCGCTGAAGGTCGACGTGAATCCGCGGTACGGCACCTGGGACGACAAGCAGACCCAGCTCGCCAACTACAAGGCCCCCTGGATCACCCAGGTCACCAAGGCCGACGAGGCGGGTGCCGAGTCCGGCGCCTGAGAGCCTGTCGGGCGGCCTTCGATCGGACAGCGGACGCGGACGCGGTCTGGTGCGTGCGATTCCAAGGCGCCGGGATGTCCTCGGGTGGGGT